>CANODU010000018.1 GCA_947565185.1 uncultured Eggerthellaceae bacterium
TACCCCTCTAATGGATAAGAGTAAACTTGGGCCTCACCTGCATAGATGACCGCTTCTGCTTTCGGAAACGTTCCATCCTCGGATTGAGCTCCTTTTCTGATGAAGCCCCAACTATCAGTGCGTTGATCCATCGAGTAACGCATGGATATCTCATAGCATGGCTCTATCGCAACTCGCATCTCGCTGAAATCGTAGAGACCGAACAGGCCGTCCTTATTGAAAGGAATATAACGCCACCCCTCTGAGAGCAAGCCCACATGACGCGGAAGCACCGTCACGCCCTCTTCAAGAACTGCACCTTGCGTAGCAGAAAGAAGCGTACCTCCATCACGCCAATAAGACCAAACGTCGTCAATATCGGAAGCAACCGCATATGCGCTGCCGATGATCCCGTACACATATTCATACACATAGCGCGTCTCGGGTACGGAGATCGACTGTGCTTCTACCAGATCGGCAGATTCTTCTGTTGTCTCAAGGTCTTCTGAAGGATCAGCCAAACGCCAGCTGGCGTTGTCTGGCTGTTGCGAATCGAGAGAATCAGCCTCATCTGATGGAGAGGCTTCGAGATCCTCATCTACCGTGAGAGTGGAGGTAGGCTCGCTCTCATCTGCGTTGTCTGCGCTGCTTGCCATTTGCTGCTCAGGAGCCCCAACAGCGTCATCACCCTCGGAGGCGAAAGCCTCAGAGAGCATCTGCATGCCGCTGGTCCCCAACAGCGAAACGGAAAGAAGCGCAGCCAAGAAGATGCGAATGCCCTTTCTGGATGAATATTCCATGGCGATCTCCTTGATCGTGTGCCTTATGAGCAACGATATAGCAACGATTATGTGTCATTTTAGGTTTACATGGATGTCATTGCAAAAACCATACGGTCTCCATGCACAGATGTCATGAAATGCCCAGATGCCTGATCGAACGATGACTCAACCCTCGTGGGTGCCGGCAACTGCCGGCACGGGAATAAAACAATGCACTCATGCAAAGCATGAGCGCATTACATCCCTGCCTGTTGCCAAGAAAAGGATGCGGCGCAGGAGGTTTTCTTCTCCGATAGATCATCCCGCCGCCAAACTGACAGCGCAGTGCTTACACTGCGCAAAAGGTTGGATTCGCTTCGCTCATCCAACCTGAGCTCTTCTTAGAGTCTGTTATGCCCTTTGCATATCCATGCAAAGGGCACTGTTTTCATATGTGCTGGCAGTTGCCAGCACCCACGAGGGGTGGAACCATATTCCAAAGCAATGCCGACACACTTGAACATGCAAGGGCGTTTGTTGCTGTGGATACTGGCAGTTGCCAGCATCCACGAAGGTGCTGCACCAGGTCTTGTGGGTGCGGCCAACTGGCCGCATGAATGAATGCGCGTCGTAAGACGCGCCACAAGCTTCATCCATGATTGGGTTGCCGGGAACCGGCAACCCTTTTGCACGGCGCTCGTCGCCGTGCTGTTAGTTTGACGGCGAAGCGATCCATCAGGACAGACAACCTCTTACGCCGCATCACTTATGACAACAACTCAGAACGTATAGGGATAAATAGCACCGGGAGGGATGAAGGTAGGAACGCTCACCTCGTGATAGCTCTCTGTCATGGCGCGCCCGGGCGCTTCGACCACGGCAAGCTCGGTCGTGCCCACGCGCTGAACCAGGTCGCGTGCACGGAGCGTATCAGAGAGAGCCCGCAGCTGAGCCGCACGCTCCTCCTTCACGTCCTCAGGCACCTGATCTGCACGTGCAGCAGCAGGCGTCCCCTGCCGCTTAGAATACGGAAAGACATGCATCTTCGAAAAAGCCGCATCCTCGCACAGGCGCACGGTCTCATCGAAGTCCTCCTCGGTCTCTCCGGGAAACCCTGCGATGACATCCGTGGTGATGCTCAGGTGCGGCATGGCACGGCGCAGGCTCCCAATGACGTCCCTGAACCCCTCTGCATCGTAGCGGCGTCCCATCTCAGAGAGCACCTTGCTGCTCCCTGATTGGAGAGGCAGATGCAGATGAGCGCAGAGAGCGCCCTCGGATGAGGCAATGGCCTCCATGAGCGCCGGTGTGACGTTTTGCGGCTCAATGCTGGAGATGCGAAGGCGACAGCGCAGATGACCCTCTTCGTCCCTCAAAGACAACTCTGAGAGCATGCGCGTCACCAGCGCCGCCAAGTCCTCCCCTTCGAAGCGATACGCACCCAGATCTATGCCCGTGAGCATGATCTCCGGGATGCCTGCACGGATCAGATCCGCGCACTGGGCTATGACCTCATCTACAGGCACGCTCCGGGCTCTTCCCCGCGCGGTGTGCACGATGCAGTAGGTGCACGCGTTGTCGCACCCGTCTTGCACCTTGACGCCGCGACGGATGCGCTCAGACAGATCCGGGCTTGCATCTGGCAGCAGCGGATCAGCATCGGCCGCATGAAGAGCAAGCTTCCGCTCCAAGTCCTGCTTGCTCACGACATGCACGTGCTTGCCCATGGCTTGATAGGTGGCAGGGTCGATGGCCACAGAGCACCCCGTCACGATGATATGCGCACAAGGGTGTTCGCGTACAGCGCGCCGCACGGCCTTGCGCGTCTTCTTCTCAGCATCAGCGGTCACCGTGCAGGTGTTCACGATGATGACGTCTGCATCCTGACCCCGGTGCGCTGGCAAGCCCCAGGCTGCAAGCTGCGCTTCGAACGCATCGGACTCGACGCGATTCACCTTGCATCCCAGATTGATCACAGAATAGGAATGAGCCATCTAGAGGTACCCAAGCTCATAGAGGATGAGCGCAGGTGCTATGACCCCTGCTGTCTCCGTCCTCAAGATGGATGGCCCCAGGCTCACGCGGTGAGCACGAGGATTGCTGGCAAGGAAGGCTTCCACTTCCGCTTCCTCAAGCCCCCCTTCAGGCCCGACGACCACAGCGACGCGCGCATCCGCGGCTGGCGTGCATGCCTGGATCAGGCTCGACGCGAGCGCTTCGCGCAGGTCATCGGTTTGAGGGGCCTCTTCCCAGCAGACGAGCACCGCAGTTGCCTGTGCCAAGAATGCGCATGCTTCATCCACAGACATCGGCACGCTCACCTCAGGGATGCGCGGCTGGCCTGACTGCATGGCCGCGCTCTTCGCGATGGCCCGCCAGCGCTCCGTGCGCTTATCCGCCTTCTCTTCGGAAAGCCTCACCACCGACCGCGCACAGGCAAGCGGAACGAACGCAGAGACCCCCAGCTCCGTTCCCTGCCGGATGACCGCATCCATCTTGTCTCCCTTGGCAAGGCCCTGAAGGAGAAGCACTGTCGGGCGCTTGACATCCATCTCCTCCCGGGAAGCTATGGAAACGCGGACCTCCTCACGAGAGATCTCCTCCACCTTGCATTCGAAGTAGTCCTGAGAGGCGTCGATCACGGCGATATGCTCCCCCGGCGATATCCGCCGTGCCCGGGCGTGCTTCGCATCCTCTGGGCTCAGACGCAGCAAGAAGCGCGCGTCTGTCTCATGGCTGAGGACCTGGTCTTCAAGGAAGAAGCGCGGGAGGGACACAGGGCTACCCCATGAAGCTCTTGAGCTTTTGGAGCGGCGAGCGCTCCCCTTCCACGTCTTCGCCCATCTCCAAAGCAAGCTTCTCTAAAAGCGCCCGCTCCTTCTTGTTGAGCTTCTTGGGGATCTTCACTTCCACATGGACGAAGAGGTTTCCGCGTGACGTGCTCCGCAGGCGCGGCATGCCATGCCCTTTCACCTTGATGACGTCCCCTGTCTGCGTGCCCTCGGGGACGCGCACCTCCACTTCCTCGTCTTCCAAGATGCCGTCGACGGTGATGCGAGCGCCGAGGGATGCCTGCACCATGGAGATATCCACCAGCACATGGAGATCATCCCCATCGCGCTGGAAGTGCTCGTCGGGCTCTATGCGCACCGTCACGATGAGATCGCCCGCATCGGCCCCGCGCATGCCCGCTTCTCCCAGATCCGGCACGCGCATCTGCTGGCCGTCGCGAATGCCTGCAGGGATGTCAACGGATACCTTCTGGCGATCGGGTACACGGCCCTGACCTTGGCATTCAGCGCATGCGCCCGACACCACCTTGCCAGTGCCCTCGCATTCTGGGCAGGGAGAGGAGGATTGCATGTCACCGAAGAGCGTTCGCTGCACGGTGGTCACGCGCCCGGTGCCGCCGCAGCGCTCGCACGTCTCCTCGCTGCCGCCTTCGCCGATCCCCGTGCCATCGCAGTCAGAGCACGGCGCCAAGCGATCGTAGACGATCTCGCGGCTTATGCCCGATGCCGCTTGCTCAAGCGTGATGGTGATGCCAAGCCCCATGTCACGCCCTTCTTGGCGCACTTGCTGGCTGCGCGCGGCGCCTCCGAAGAACGAGGAGAAGATATCCCCCATCCCACCGAAGCCGCCAAAGATGTCTTCGAAGTCCACATATCCTGGACCCGATCCTGCCGCTCCTGGGATGGTGCCGAAGCGATCATACTGCGCACGCTTGTTGGCATCCGAGAGCACGTCATAGGCCTCGTTCAGCTCCTTGAACTCATCCTCGGCATTCGGGGACTTGTTGACGTCGGGATGGAGCTCCCGCGCCTTATGGCGGAACGCCCGCTTGATCTCAGCGTCTGTGGCGTTCCTCTCAACGCCCAATATCTGATACAGGTCCTTCTCTGCAACCGCTGCCATGAAAGCTCCCTCATTCTCCGTTCAAGATGCTCTGGGCAGCCTGCACCGCCCCGATCGTCTTCGAATAATCCATGCGCGTAGGTCCGATGACCGCGATCATCCCCTGTGCAGGGCCACGTCCGTAGACCCCGGCGATGACCGAGACGCCGAACAGCTGCTCAGCAGCATTCTCATGCCCGATCCTGATCTTGATGCCCTCTGAGCCCTGACCGTCGCGACCGATGGCCTTGAAGAGCACCGTGTCATCTTCCAGGATCTCCATCACGGGCAGAAGCGACTGCGATTCGTGGAACTCGGGTTTGCGCATGAGCGTGCTCATGCCCGAGCGCGATGCCCGAGCGCGCGTGAGCGTTGCAGCTGCGCATGCAAGAGAGCGCATCACCGTGCGGGCGGCTGCTGTCTTGAGCGCAGGATCTGTTGCATTGGCAAGCTCAGCTATGGCATCGGTCGCATGCCCTGCAAGGGCATTGTTCATGATGCGCTCCAGCGCTTGGAGATCATCAGCTGGCATGGGTTCGGTGAAGATGACGTTCTCATTGGCCACTTGCCCATCATCGGTCACCAACACAGCAAGTGCTGATGAATCTGAAAGGGATACCAAAGAGATCTGGCGGATGCGCGCCTCTGAGCTGACGGGCGCCATGATGACAGAAAGGCATTCCGTAAGCCGTGCCAGCTCTGCGTTCGTGCGCTCAATGAGATCATCTAAAGCATCAGCGCTCTTCTTGAGCGCCTCGATAGCAGACGGATGCGGTATGGATGCCGCCATCTGCTCGTCAGAGAGGATCCCATCGACGAATTCGCGATACCCCGCATCAGTGGGCACGCGGCCCGCTGAAGTATGCGGCTGGGTGATGTATCCTGCCTCTTCCAGCGCAGAGAGTTCATTGCGAATGGTGGCAGGGCTCACGCCCAGCTTGTGGTGCTCAGCGATGGTGCGCGACCCCACAGGGCACGCGCTGGCCACGTACTCTTCGATGAGAGCACAGAGTATGCGTTGTCTTCGGCTGGAAAGCATCGTTTGCGTTGCCTCGCATCATCATCGCTTTCGTTTCTTAGCAGTCTAAGCGCTAGAGTGCCAGCAATCAAGATGCCAATGACATGAGCGCGCCGAAAAGCTCGTTGCCGAGCAGCCAGCCGCGCTTCGTGGGACACCACGCGCCGCCTCGCTCTTCGATGAGCCCGCGCTCCTTCAGGCGCACAAGCTCTGCAGGAAGCGCGGGGAGCACGCATGCCAAAGCCTGCGCCCGCTCCTTGGACAACCCGCGCACCTCGCGCATGGCCAACATGGCATCCTCTGCTGCCATGTTGGCCTGATCGAGGTCATCTTCTACCACACCATCGCGCACGCGCATGCGCCTCATGGCATTCTGCGTCATGGTGACGGCCGAGCGCCCGATCCCCAGATAGGGTACGCCTTCCCAGTAGATTCGATTGTGCTTGCTCTCAAAGCCGGGGCGTGCATAGCTTGCCACCTCATAGCGTTCGAAGCCCGCCTCCGTGAGGATGAGCTCTGCGCGCTCCATCATATCTGCTTGCGCATCTTCGTCGGGAAAGGAGAGCTTGCGGCGCCTTCGGTAGAGCGGCGTGCCCTTCTCAAGAGAGAGCGGATACACGCTCATGTGCACCACACCCGATCGGATGCCCTCGTCCACATCGCGCGCGAACCCCTCTTCGTCTTGTCCCGGAAGCCCGCACATCAGATCGATGCTCACGTTCTCAAAGCGAGTGCGCGCGATATCTATGGCGCGCCGTGCCGCTTTTCCATCATGGATGCGCCCGATCGTGCCCAACAGCCCATCGTCAAAGGTTTGGACGCCCAAGGAGAGCCGATTCACGCCCAGAGCCCACATATCCTTCACGAGCGGCTCGGTCAGGCTCTCAGGGTTCGCTTCCACGGTGAGCTCCTGGACCTGTGCAAGGTCAAGAGAGACGCTTATGGCATAGAGAAGCGACGTGAGGTGCTTCTGGCCCACATGCGTGGGCGTGCCCCCGCCTATGTAGATGGTGCGGATATGCGCAAGCTCCCCTTCCTTCGCAAGACGGCGGATATCCGCCACGAGACCCTCGAAATACTCAGGGATGTAAGGGTCATCAGCCTTATAGGCCAGCGAATCGAAATCGCAGTATGCGCACTTTGAAGCGCAGAAGGGAATGTGGATGTAGAGCGCCTCGTACGGATCATGCGCCATGAGCTGCTCCTTCTGTCAGGTCCCTGTCCAAGACGCCATCTAACACGGCGAAGAACTCCTCTTGCGTCTTGCACGTGGCAAGCTGCCCACGTGCAAAAGCCGCATGAGGACACCCATGCAGATACCACATGGCGTGCTTGCGCAGATACGCAGCGGCATGAGGCCGCACCGCCAAAAGACGAGCGATATGGCGGCGCGCCATCTGCACGCGCTCTTCAAGCGTAGGAGGTGAAGGCGCCACATCATCGGCAAGGGCGGCCTTGATATCAGCGAATACCCAGGGGTTCCCTTGGGCCGCACGTCCCACCATGATCGCATCGCAGCCTGTTCGCTCTTTGAGGGCGCGCGCTTGAGCGCCAGAGGTCACATCGCCATTGCCGATGACGGGAATGGAGACCGCTTCCTTCACGCGCGCGATGGCTCCCGCATCCGATGCGCCCTTGTAATACTGCATGGCGAAGCGGCCATGCACAGCAACAGCGTCAGCGCCTGCTTCTTGCATCCGATACGCGAACGCAGAAGCGCTCTCACCGCTCTCTTCGCTCCAGCCGCGACGGAACTTGCACGTGACCGGATGGCTCACTGCCCTTTTCACCGCGTTCACGATATCTGCCGCGAGCTCAGGAGCATTCATGAGCGCACTGCCGTCACCCTTCTTCACGATCTTGCGCGCAGGACAACCCATGTTGATATCAAGATACGCAAGCGATTCCCCGAGCGCATCTTCGATCCACTTCGCCTGCTCTGCCATGGTCTTCGGCTCATGGCCGAAGATCTGAACGCCCACCTCCGCTGTGCCAGGCAAGACATCCATCAGATGACGCGTCTTCTCGTTCGCATACGAGAGCCCTTTGGCAGACACCATCTCCGTGAAGGTGAGATCAGCCCCTTGCTCTTCGCAGAGGCGTCGAAAGATCAGGTCAGATACGCCTGCCATGGGCGCCAAGATGACGTGATGATCTTCGAAGAAGCCTGCGGGGAATGCCACGCGTCTCAGGCGCCGAGGGTGATGACGGAACAGGAGACGACCGCGAAGATGCAGATGATGACGATGATGATGAGAACGGCAACGAGGATGCCGATGCGCGAGCAGCCAGACATCTTTGCCTGTTGCTCTTCTTCAGCGATCTTCTTCTCGTCGAACGGATCGTTCAGCCAGTCGTATTCTTCGCGCTTTGCCATGAGATGCATGATAGCCCCAAACCCAGTAGATGAAAAGAGGTGCTGTATGGCCTCAGGGCTGTATCAGGGGGACGGAGAGAGCGTATCAGGGGGACGGAGGAGTGATACGTCCAGAGGACGTATCACTCCTCCGTCCCCCTGATACGCTCACGCATGCTATTCGTCCACCTTGAGGATGGCCATGAATGCCTCCTGTGGCACCTCCACGTTCCCGATGGCCTTCATGCGCTTCTTGCCTGCCTTCTGCTTCTCCAAGAGCTTGCGCTTGCGCGTGATGTCGCCGCCGTAGCACTTCGCAAGGACATCCTTGCGCTTCGCCTTCACGGTCTGACGCGCCAGCACCCTCCCGCCGATGGCAGCCTGGATGGGAACCTCGAACATCTGGCGCGGGATGATCTCCTTGAGCTTGTCGGTCAACACGCGTCCGCGCTCATAGGCCTTGTCCTTGTGCACGATGAACGAGAGCGCGTCGATGGGCTTGCCAGCTAACAGGATGTCCAGCTTCACCAGGTCCGATGCCTGGTATCCCATGAATTCATAGTCAAGGCTGGCATATCCTTTGGTCATGGATTTCAGCTTATCGAAGAAGTCCATGATGAGCTCGGATAGGGGGATCTCCCAGAGCATCTCCACCGTGGTCTCCGAGATGTAGTTCATGGTGACGAAGGTGCCGCGCCGCGCCACAGTGAGATCCATGACCGCGCCGATGTAGTCCGGCGGCACCAGCACCTTGGCCTTGAGATAGGGCTCTTCTATGCGGTCATACGTGCCCGCCGCTGGCATCTCTTGAGGCGAATGCACGCTCAAGACCTCTCCGTCGCGCAAATAGACCTTGTATTCCACTGACGGAGCCGTAGCCAGAAGGTCCAGGCCGAACTCGCGCTCCAAGCGCTCCTTCACCACTTCCATGTGCAGAAGCCCCAAGAATCCGACGCGGAATCCGAACCCGAGGGCAACAGAGGTCTCCGGCTCCCATATGAGCGCAGGGTCGTTGAGCGCCAGCTTCTCTAAGGCCTCTTTCAAGGGCTCATACTGGTCACCCTCTATGGGATAGAGGCCGGTGAACACCATGGGCTTCGCCTCGCGATATCCCGGCAGCGCTGACGCCACGCCACCTTCGACCAAGGTGACCGTATCTCCCACCTTCACCTGGCTCACATCCTTGAGGCCCGTGACCAGATACCCCACCTCTCCCACGGAAAGCTCTGGGAGCGGCAGCTCCTTGGGCGTGCGCACGCCCACCTCTTCCACGAGCGCATCCGCACCCGTAGCCAGCATGTGAATCCGATCTCCCGTCTTCATGGAGCCATCCATCACGCGAACGAGCGCCACCACGCCGCGGTAGGCGTCGAAGTAGCTGTCGAAGATGAGCGCACGCAAAGGAGCCGATGCGTCCCCCACAGGAGCTGGTATGTTGTAGACGATGGACTCCAGAAGATCATGGATGCCCTCACCGGTCTTGCCGCTTGCCAGCACCGCATCATCGGCGGGGATGGCAAGGCCGTCTTCGATCTCCTCGCGCACGCGATCAGGCTCTGCTGCCGGCAGGTCTATCTTGTTGATGAGCGGGATGATCTCAAGGTTTGCGTTCATGGCAAGCATGGCATTGGCCACGGTCTGCGCTTCCACCCCTTGCGTGGCATCCACCACCAGCACCGCACCTTCGCAGGCAGCCAAGCTGCGACTGACCTCGTAGGTGAAATCCACATGCCCTGGGGTGTCGATGAGGTTCAGCTGATAGGACTGCCCATCATCGGCCTCATACACCACGCGCACGGCTTGGCTCTTGATGGTGATGCCGCGCTCTCGTTCGATGTCCATGGTATCCAAGAGCTGCTCTTGCATATCGCGCACAGCAACCGTGCCCGTCTGCTCCAGGATGCGGTCCGAGAGCGTGGACTTGCCATGGTCGATATGAGCGATGATGGAGAAGTTCCGTATGTGCTGAGGATCGGTTGCCATGCCTTCCCTTGTTCATTCGGTGAGATCTGCAGATGATGCCCGTGACAATGATCGCATCTTGGGGTATTCTATCGCATCAGCGTCAAGCGACGAGCGTGCGCGCAAGCGCAGTCCGCAGACATGGCTGCATGAAGGATGAAGCTCTCGCTTGCGGCCTTGCAGGGCAAGGCCTCCATCTGAAAAGCCAGAGGATGGAAGTTCGCGCGCGAATGTGCGCGATGCTCATCTTGCCCTGTCATCCCGCATGCGAAAGCCAACCCTCCTCTCAAGCGTGAAGTCTGCCGCTTTGCCTGGGCGCATCCACGCAATGAAGATATGAGGAGAAAGCGAAGAGCATGGCGAACATCAAGTCACAGAAGAAGCGCATCATCACCAACGAGAAGGCGCGCATGCGCAACCGCGCGATCAAGAGCGAGCTGAAGACGGCCACCCGTCGCGTTCGCGAGGCCGTCGAAGCTGGCGAGGGGGCTGTGGCCTACGCAGCCGCATGCAAGGCATGCCGGCTCATGGATAAGGCCGTCTCCAAGGGCGTCATCAAGAAGAACCAGGCAGCCAACCGCAAGAGCGGGATCATGGCGCTTGCGAACACCATCGTGACGGATGCGGATCGGAGCGCCTATCAGAAGCCTGAGCACAAAGAGGTGAAGGCAGGCTCCAATAAGAAGAAGGCCGCCAAGGAAGCACGCGCAAAGGCCATGAAAGAGCAGGAAGTCGAGAAGGCAAAGCGCCGCGAAGCCCAGATGAAGCTGGAAGAGAAAGCCAACGCGCGCAAGGCCAAGGAAGCTGAAGAGGCTGCCAAGGCTGAAGCCGAAGCCGCTGAGGCAGAGGCCCAAGAGCTTGACGCGGAAACGCAGGAGGAGGCTGAGGAGGCTGACCAGGCTGCTGAGCCTGAAGCTGAATAGCTCACTGCTTGATGACAGAGACCATCCAAGCATCGAAAGCGGCGTCGGCATCGGCGCCGCTTTTCATCTCTCGCTCGCACGCCAGCGCGCTCTTGAGGGCATCGCGCAATTCATCTTCAGCATAGCGGCGTGCCCATCCCTCAAGGTTGCGCACCTTCCAATCAGGCATCTTCAATGCTTGAGCGATCTGCGCTTGGTTCCCACCGGCTGCCAACACCGACCGCGCGCAGATGAGCTCGCGGATGCGCGAGACGCACATGCCGAGCAGCGAATAGGGAGACGCGCTGGGCATGCGCATGCGAGCCGAGAGAGCCCGAGCGAGATTGCGATCAGAAAGAGCATCTGTCAAGTCCCACGGTTTTGCTTCCGCCTCACGCGACACCACGCGACGGACTTCCTCTTCGGTCAGCGCCGCATTGCCCGAACCGGCAAGCGAAAGCTTCGCAAGCTCGTTGTCGATCCTGACCGTATCATCGCCCAGAAGCTCCACGAGGGATCGGGCAGCCCCGTCAGTCAAGGTGAAGCCATGGCTTGCAGCCATATTGCGCACATGGGCTGCCATATCGCGCTTCGCAGGGCGAGCGCAGTCGATGACAGCCGTCTTGCCTAGCGCGCTCACCGCCTTGTAGAGGCGCGCATTCTTAGCGAGCTTCTCGCAGATCAACAACAGCACCGTGGTATCTGCCGGAGATGCCAGATACGTTGCGACCAGTTCTGCATCAGGCTTCTTGAGCTTCTCAGCATCATCCACCACGACGAGCCGCTTCTCGCTAGCGAATGGCATCGTCTGGCAAGCAGAGACGATCTCCTCGCCAGAGGCAGTCTCCGCATCGAATGAATCAGCGTTGAAAGAGAGGTCTCCCAGCTTCTCCAGGCGCACGCGCATGCGCGCGAGCACGGCCTCCTTCTTGAGGCTATCATCTCCCACCACGAGGTAGGCGGGAAGGAGCTGGTTGTCCGCTGCCTTTGCCATGAGGAGATGATAGCCCATCTCTGTGGGCCTACATGCGCTGAAGCGCGGATCAACCGCAATGAACCCCGATGGAATCATGGGTGAAGGCAAGCGTCACCGTCTTCGACTCATCGGTCCGGTAGGTTGTACAGCCTACCGCATCCAAGCACGCCAGGGCTTCTTCCGTGGGATGCCCATAGCGGTTGTGCGCACCGACGCTGATGAGCGCGATCTCTGGGCGCAAGGCAGCCACGCTTGCGTGGTCAAGGCTTTCCCGAGAACCATGATGTCCCACCTTCAAGACATCCACATCCCCGTCCCTCCCCTCGCTGATCATCTGATCCAGCTGATCGGATTCCGCATCTCCTGTGAGGAGAACCGACCACTCCTTCTCTCCATCACCGTCCATATCCCACGTGCCCAGCAAGCAGAGGCTGTCTGCATTGCCGCCTTCGCACGTGAATCCGTCAGGCCAGATGACGCGCAAGGTACAGCGTCCCACCGTCAGCGCATCTCCGCGACGAAGCGGCACCTTCTCAGCGAAGGGTGCGCTCTCATCCGCGAGATGCCTCAGGCGGCCGCACTTATCGCATGTGCACGTAAGGACATCTGCAGCGAAGCAGACGCGCTTGATGCGCACGTAGCTCCCAAGAGAAGCGAGAGCAGCGCAGTGGTCGTCGTCTGGGTGCGTCACGATGATGGCATCCAGCTCGCGCACGCCTGCACGTCCGAGCTCCCGCCGAAGCGCTGCGTCTACATTGCTCGTGTCGACAAGAACGCTCTTCCCCTCTGAGCGGATGAGGATGGCATCCCCTTGGCCCACATCCAAAGCGGACATCTCATCAGGCTTCACGAGAGCTGGGGTGCCTAAGAGGATGAGCAGGCTGGCAGCTATCACAGCGAAGAGCACGCAGACGATGCGCTTTCCCGGGTGTGGCCAAACGATCCACAGGAGCGCGCAGGCGATGCATGAGATGCAGATCATGGGAATCGGCTCCAGTGCACATGCGATGGATGCATACGGGATGAGGGCCATGGCTTTGACGGCATGCATGAGCGGATAGAGGGCAAGCGAAGCGGCTTTGATGATGACGCCAGACCACCAAGGAAGCGCCATGCTCGCGATGCATCCTGCAAGGCCCGCGGTACACCCTAGGGCGAAGAGCGGCGCAGCCACGATGTTGGCGAGAGGCGAGATGAGGGAGATCTGAGAGAAGAGCGCAGCCGAGAACGGAAGCGTCGCCATGTTCGATGAGAGCGTGAGGCTCACTGGCTCTATGAGCGCTGTTCTCACCCAAGAGCGCTGGCATCTGAACCATGATGCGAAGAGCTGTGCGAAGAGGATGATGCCCAGCGTCGATGCTGCAGAGAGGAAGAGGGAGACCGACATGCATGTGGTGGGATCTGCGCCGATGAAGGCGATGAGGCACACCGCTATGGCATTCACTGATGCTGCGCGGCGGCCGGCGCAGAACGACGTCAGAGCCAAGATTGCCATGATGGCGCTGCGGATGGCTGAGATAGGAAGGCCTGCGAAGATGACATAGCACGAGGTGAGCAGCACGCCCACGACCACCGAGAGGGCACGCGGGGCGCGCATCACGTTGAGCGCCGCCATGAGCAGCATGAGCACGATGGAGGTATGCGCACCGGAAACCGCCACCAGATGAGCCAAGCCGCAGGCTTTGAAATCCTCATAGAGCGCGCTTGAGGACATCTCCTTTCGGTACCCGCAGATGAGAGCGCAGAACAGAGGTGCGACCTCTCCTGCGTTTCCCTCTATGGTGCTGATGGCCTGCGCCCGCAGGCGACCAAGCCCACCACGCACGCCCTGAGGCTCCTGCACGGAGACTCCTTGCACCTTCACTTGCGCACAGACGCCTTGCGTCCGATAGAAGGCCTTGGCCTCATCCTTCAAAGGTGCGAGCGAAAACGTGCCACACGCCTCCTCGCCCACGAAAAGGCTGTCGTTCTCACCCGCATAGAGCACCACCTTGCAGAGGGGCTCATCATGCCAGAGCGCTTGGCAGATGGTAGAGGAGCCAAGGTCGGTAGCGTTGGAGTCAGCAAGGGCCACGAGCCTATCAGCCGCCCTCCCCTCATCCGCCAGCGCGTGGCCGGTAGATACCTGCAGCGTTGCGCAGAGCCCTAAGGCTATGCCCAGGCAGATGGATCCTGCTGCAAGCAGCACCACGCGCAAGCGCGATGCCAGAGCCACGATGCAGCTGAGAAGCGCTGCTCCCCCGAAGAGGCATGCTGCCCCTGAGCAGAGAGCGATGTCCGTCACCGCATCTGAGGAGAACGTTACGGCAGAGGCTGCCCAGAGACCGAGGCAACCTATGAGCAGCGGAGGCAATCCTGGGCGATGGGCAAGGGGCTCTAGGCTTTGCACCTCATAGCGCTCGCATCCCGAGAAGGACCCTCCTGACGATGCCCGATCACGGCTCAACCCACGCATATCTCATCGCGCATGGCTTCAAGCGTCTTCTGCCCGATGCCGCTCACCTGGCAGAGATCCTCGACGGACTTGAAGCCACCGTGCTCTTCGCGATAGGCAACGATCTTCTGAGCCTTCGCAGGACCGATGCCCGAGATGGCCGTGAGCTCTGTCACCGATGCCGTGTTGATGTTGATGCGCCCATCTCCCGATGCTTGTGCAGCAGATCCATCCGATTCGCTCTCCTGCGCATCTTGAGCGTGGGCTTGTGCGTGAGCGACGACGATCTGCTCGCCATCCTGGAGCGTTCGAGCGAGATTCACGCTCTCGCTGGCCGCTTCCTCGGAGAATCCTCCTGCAGCCTGGATGGCTTCGGCAACGCGCGCTCCCGAGGATAGCTGGTACATGCCCGGAGCAGCTACGCATCCAGCAACATGCACATAGATGTCCTGTGGTGGCGCTTCGCTTGCACCGCTATCGCTTTCCTGTTGCCCTTCTTCGGCCTGCGCCTTCTCTATCTGAATGTCTGCGCCTTTCGCGTCCGTCACGAAGAAGGCGATGCTCAAAGCGCAGAGGATGACCACAGCGATGATGCCGATGAGGACAGGTCGGCTCATGTGGCCACCATGCGCTTTGGCAACGGCGCTCTCAGCGTATTCCTGAAATGACATGGGCCTCACACCTCTTCCTGATAGCATTGCTCAGGAAGACGATCATGACGCATCCATCTTCAAGATATCTGTCAGAGAGCTTGCATGCGACCATCAGAAGATGATCATGCGTCCTGCACGAATCTGCGCGATCCTATCACCGATCCATCACGGACCTGCAAGGGATCTCACATCTTCTCATCGATGGCTCTAGCGAGGTTGTGCATAGACCTTGCACGTGGCTGCATCTACGAGCTCTGCGACCCACTCCTCTTCCGGAAATGCCTGCTCAGCCTCTTCCACCTGAGGGATCTTGGCATGGGTCTCAGGAGAACGAGGCATGAAGAGCGTGCAGCAATCTGGTGCATCCTCAGTGGATATGGCGAAGGTGCCAAGCTCATGAGCGCGCGTGATGATCTCCTGCTTGTCAGTGCCGATCAGCGGACGGAAGATGGGCATGGCCACCGCAGCATCGGTGCAACAGAGATTGTCCAGCGTCTGCGATGCCACCTGCCCCAAGCTCTCGCCCGTGATGAGCGCCTTCGCACCGCATGAGCGAGCAAGCTGCTCTGCCACTTTGAACATGAGGCGTCTATAGAGGATGACGCGCAAAGGCGGTGGACATTCCAAGGCGATGCGGCGCTGGTAGGTGCCGAGCGCTACGGTATAGACAGAGGCGATGCATCCCGTCTTCTCAAGGACATGAGCGATGTCATCTACCAAGAACTCAGAGGCATCGCTGGTCTCGGGAGCGCCTGAGAAATGGACAGCATGGCAGATGGCCCCCCGGCGCGCCATCTGCCAGAGCGCAACGGGAGAATCGATGCCGCTTGAGAGCAGGCACATGAGCTTGCCGGAGCTTCCCACGGGAAGGCCTCCCACGCCAGAGAGGCTGAACGCATAGACGAAGGCGGCATTCTGCACCACTTCGATGCGCACCTCCACATCCATCTCCTTCATCTTGACGCGCGCGAGCGGGAAAGCCTCGCAGAGCACCGCGCCCACGTCGCGATTCATGGTCATGGAGTCGATGGGAAAATCCGTATGAGCGCGGCGTGCAGCCACCTTGAACGTCTGGAAGGGCGAAGCCTCTTCTAGGGCAGCGATGGCTGCTTGATCGATATCCTGCATCTCGCGGGGGCATTTGAAGCCCGATGAGGTGCGCGCCACACCAGGGATGCGTGCGATGAAGGAGGCGCACGCATGGGCATCATCTGAGGTGCACCCCTCTTTGAGGAAGACGATGAGGCGTCCCGATATCTTATGGACGGTGACCACAGGATATCCGCTGGTAAGCCCCAGGATGTTCTTCAAGAGGCGCGATTCGAACTTGGAGCGGTTATGCCCCTTGAGCCCTATCTCGTGATAATGAACGAGGATGACCCTCTGATACGGGCCTTGTGCCGTCATTCGCCTTTGAGGTCGATGGAATCCGGATCGTAGGAGACGTCCTTGCGGGCGATCTCATTGAAGGCCATGGTGAGCGGCTTGGCGTCCGCAGCCCGTGCTATCTCGATAGCGGACTGGAGCTGGATAGCACGATCACGCTGGCCGCACATCATGTCGTTGATGTCATGGGCGCGCTTCGATGCCATGGTGCACAAAAGGAAGCGATCGTTGTTCGCGTCTTCCAAAAGGACATCGATATCTGGCTTGATGATGCTCATATGCTTGTCTTACCCTCTTCTCAACCTAGGCGGCAGAGGCCATGTATCCGATAAGCTCAGTGAACGCGCGATCCACATCGTCGTTCACGAGCGTGTAATCATACTTCATTTTCTCATCCAACTCCACCCGTGCCGTGCGAAGGCGTCGGGCGATGGCCTCTTCCGTCTCTGTCCCGCGCCCCCGCAAGCGCGCCTCCAGCTCCTCTAGGGACGGTGGCTCGATGAAGATGAGCTTCGCCTCAGGCAGCTTCTCCTTCACCTGCAAGGCTCCTTGCACCTCTATCTCCAGCACCACGTCAATGCCCTGATCCAGGTGCTCGGTAACCTTATCCGTAGGCGTGCCATAGCAATTGCCGCTGTATTCGGCCCATTCTATGAATCCACCATCGCGCGCCTTTGCAAGGAAGGCATCCCTGTCCATGAAGAAGTAGTCCCGTCCGTCCACTTCGCCCGCACGGGGGGCGCGCGTGGTGGCGCTCACGGATACCCAGATATCATCGGCGTCCTTGAGCATCCCCACCAGGGTGCCCTTCCCTACCCCCGATGGACCCGATACGACGAAGAGCTTCCCGCGCTCTTTCATGCCAGCTCCTCGGCGATAGCGGCGAAGGCGGCGATGGGGTCCTCGGCATCGGTGATGGGGCGCCCCACCACGATGTGCGAAGCGCCGTTGCGGAATGCATCGGCCGGCGTTGCGATGCGGCTCTGATCTCCCTTCGCAGCCCACGTGGGACGCACGCCAGGGGTCACGATGTAGGCCTCAGGTCCCAGCAGGGCACGCAGCTCCTGCGCTTCTTGGGGAGAGGCGACCACGCCTGAGATGCCCGCCCGCTGCGCAAGCCCTGCCAGCGCGATCACCTGCTCTTGCATGGGCCTTACCACACCGGTCTCTTCCAAGGTTGCCTGGTCCATGGACGTGAGCACCGTGATCCCCAATGTGATGGGCACCTCAGATCCGATGCTCTGCGCTCCTTCCCGAGCGCCTGCTTGCGCGGCCTCCATCATGGGAACGCCCCCGACGGTCTGCATGGTGATCATGTCAGCGCCTGTCTGCGCCGCGGAGCGAGCCGCACCAAGCACCTGATGGGGGATGTCATGGAACTTCAGGTCCAAGAAGACGTTGTAGCCGCGGCTCTTGAGCATCTTGATCAGATCCGTGCCATAGGCATAGAACAGCGTCATCCCGATCTTCACCCACTTCGCCTGGCCCGCAAGCTGGTAGGCGATGGAGATGGCCTTGTCCGCTTCGCAGTCAAGCGCCACGATGACGCGATCTGAGGCAGGGATATCGTCGAATGCCGTCAACATAGAAGGCCTCCTATCAATTCGTTCACATCTGAGACGCCCTCCGCTTCGCAGAAGCTGCGGATGCCCTCTACCACATCCAGCGTGGCGAAGGGATTCGAGAAGTTCGCCGTCCCCACCGCAACCGCCGTGGCACCGGCCAGCATGAATTCCACCGCATCCTCACCGCATGCGATGCCGCCCATCCCCAGAATGGGAATGCTCACAGCCTGTGCGCACTGCCAGACCATCCTGAGCGCTACGGGCTTCACCGCCGGTCCTGAAAGACCGCCGACCACCCGTGAGAGCAGAGGGCGGCGCGACTTGGCATCTATGGCCATGCCCAGAAGCGTGTTGATGAGCGAGAGCGCATCCGCTCCTGCGCTCTCTGCGGCTCGTGCGATCTCGGTGATGTCGGTCACGTTCGGCGTGAGCTTCACGATGAGCGGGCGCTTGGTCACATCCCGACAGCCCCGCACCACCTGCTCCACCGATGCGCATGAGCATCCCATGTTCATGCCGCCCTCATCCACATTCGGACAGGAGATGTTCACCTCATAGGCATCCACAGGAGCGTCTTCCAAGGCGTTGATGACATCCACGTACTCTTGGAAGCTGTGCCCTGAGACATTGACGATGGTGGTGGCGCCCTGGCCTTGGAGCCACGGAAGCTCATGAGCCTTCAAATGATCGACGCCAGGGTTCTGAAGACCGATGGAGTTCAGCATGCCAGAAGGCACCTCAGCGATGCGCGGTGCAGCATTGCCCTCCCAGCCGTTCAGCGAGACGCCTTTGGTGGTAACGGCGCCTAGCTTCGCCACATCGACGAAGTCAGCATATTCCTGGCCAGCGGCAAAGGTGCCTGAGGCCACCGTCACAGGATTCTTCATGGCAAGGCCGTTAAGGTTCACGCTCATCTCTACCACACGACCACCTCCGCATCGAAGATAGGGCCATCGACGCATGCGCGCTTGCGGCCATCCACCGTCTCCACCACGCATGACAGGCAGGCTCCCACGCCGCACGCCATGCGCCGCTCCAACGACACCTGACACGCAACGCCCGCATCCATGATCAGCCCAGACGCTGCGCGCATGAGCGGCTCAGGGCCGCAGACAGCCGCGTAATCATAGGGTGTCCCAGCCGCTTGTGCCGCGTCTAAGGCCTCTTCCACGAGCACGGTGGCAAAGCCCTCGCGCCCGAAGGAGCCGTCATCGGTAGAGCAGCGTGGCTCCTTGCCGCAGGCTTCCTCATAGCGCTTGCGGCAAACGAGCGCGCCTTCGGTCTGCGCGCCCAAGATGACATCCACGTCCACGCCCTCATCGACGAGCTGCTGGCAGAGCAGATTCAAGGGCGCAGCCCCAACACCACCACCCACCAGAAGCGCGCGCTTCGTGCTGAAGGGGACCTCCCATGGCCGCCCGATGCAGCCGATCATGCGCGTCTCAAAGCCCGGCTGCCAGCCGGTCATGGCCTGCGTGCCCGCCCCTACCGTCTGGTAGAGGATCTCGATGTGCCCCGTATCCTCATCGCGATCGAAGATGGAGAACGGGCGCCGAAGCACGCTGGCATCCCGATCAGGCAATGCCATGTGCACGAATTGGCCCGGCATGATGTTCGCAGCCACCGCCGGGCAGTCCAGCTCCATCAGATAGAGCGGACCGAAGAGATGCTTGTTCGCAACGACGCGCGCGCTCGTGTCCTCAAGCCCCATGACGAACCTCCTTCTCAGGCTCCCATTGCGGCAGATCCTGCAGCGCCACCACATCCAAGCCACGCTCGCGCGCCGCCTCCATGCCAGCGCAGATGGCCTGAGCCCCTGCCAGGTTCGTCACCTGCGTGATGCCGCGGCGCACAGCCTCCGTGCGGATCTCGTAGCCGTCATCGCGCGTCGCGTTGCCGAAGGGCGTGTTCACGAGCAGCACCACCTCGCCCGATTCGATGAGATCGGTCACGTTCGGCGATCCCTCATGGACCTTCTTCACCACTTCGCAGTCGATGCCGACAGCGCGCAGGGCATTCGCAGTTCCTTCGGTAGCCACCAGCTGGAACCCGAGGCGCGCAAGGTCGCGCGCGATGGACGTGAACGCACGCTTGTCATGGTCGCAGACGCTGACGAAGACCTTGCCGGACTCAGGAAGCTCGTAGTCGATGGCTAGCTGCGTCTTGGCGAAGGCGCACGGGAAGTTGCGTGCGATCCCCATGACCTCGCCCGTGGATTTCATCTCTGGCCCCAGCACCGTATCAGCCCCTGGGAAGCGTCCGAAGGGCATGACGGCTTCCTTCACGCTGAAGTGATCCAAACGACGGTCATCCGGTGGCAGGTCCATGTCGGCCAGCTTCTCGCCTGCCATCACATGCGCTGCCACCTTCGCCAAGGGCACGCCTGTGGCCTTCGATGCGAACGGCACCGTGCGCGAAGCGCGCGGGTTCGCTTCGATGATGTAGATGACCTGATCCTTGATGGCGAACTGGATGTTGATGAGCCCCACCACGCCCAGCCGAAGCGCCAGCTCGCGTGCGATGGCGCGCAGGTTGGATTGAACGGATTCAGAGAGCGAGAAGGGCGGCGTGCAGCACGCCGAATCCCCCGAATGGATGCCGGCCATCTCGATGTGCTCCAAGATGGCGCCCACATAGACATCCTCCCCGTCGCAGATGGCATCCAAGTCCACCTCAACGGCTCCCTCCAAGAAACGGTCAAGGTAGATGGGATGATCCGGGGACACCTTCGCCGCCTCTGCCATGTAGCGCTCAAGCTGCGCGCCGTCGTAGACGATGCCCATGCCACGGCCGCCCAAGACGTAGCTGGGGCGCACGAGCAACGGGAATCCGATGCGGTCAGCCACGATGCGCGCTTCCTCCAGGGTGGAGGCCATCCCGGAAGGCGGATAGGCGATATTGAGCTCGTCCAAGATGGCCGAGAAGCGGTCGCGGTCCTCTGCCAGGTCTATGGCTTCCGGAGAGGTGCCCATGATGGGCACGCCTGCATCAGCCAAGGGCTTCGCCAGCTTGAGCGGCGTCTGCCCTCCCAGCGTCACGATCACGCCATCGGGCTTCTCCACATCCACGATATCCATGACGTCCTCGAAGGTGAGCGGCTCGAAATAGAGCTTGTCCGAGGTGTCGTAGTCCGTTGAGACCGTCTCAGGGTTGCAATTCACCATGATGGTCTCATAGCCTGCGTCAGCGAGCGCATAGGAAGCATGCACGCAACAGTAATCGAATTCGATGCCCTGGCCGATGCGGTTGGGACCAGCACCCAAGATCATCACGCGCGGACGCGTCTTGGGCGTGACCTCATTCTCCTCAGCGTCATAGGTCTTGTAGTGATATTCGGTGAAGCTGGCGAACTCCGCGGCGCAGGTATCCACCGTCTTCATGGCAGGCAGCACATGCAGCATCTTGCGACAGGTGCGCACGGTGCGCTCATCAGAGCCCGTGAGGTGCGCTATCTGAACATCGGAGAGGCCGATGCGCTTGCAAAGGGCAAAGGCATCCTCGTCAAGCTCATCCAAGCGCATGCCCGCCAGCGCACGCTCCACAGCGACGATGTCGGCCATGCGCGAGAGGAAGAACGGGTCTATGCCCGTGGCCTCATGCAGCTCCTCCACGCTCCAGCCGCGCGCAAGCGCCTCAGCCAGGTAGTAGATGCGTGCGGGCGTGGGCCGGCTGACGCCGTCACGGAAGGCGTCATCATCGGTGATGTGCGCTTCCGCCTCTGCCTTCGCGTCCCCGCCGAATCCAGCACGGCCATCCTCCATGGAACGCAGCGCCTTCCCCAGCGCCTCTTCGAAGGTGCGCCCGATGGCCATGACCTCCCCCACGGCCTTCATGCGCGTGGAGAGCGTGTCATCGGTGCCTTGGAACTTCTCGAATGCGAAGCGGGGCACCTTCACCACGCAATAGTCTATGGAGGGCTCAAAGCACGCGGGCGTGGCCTTCGTGATGTCGTTCTCTATCTCCGGGAGCGTATATCCGATGGCCAGCTTCGCTGCCGCCTTCGCGATGGGAAAGCCCGTGGCCTTCGATGCCAGCGCAGAGGAGCGCGACACGCGCGGATTCATCTCGATGATGACCATGCGCCCATCCTGCGGATTCACGGCGAACTGCACGTTGGATCCACCCGTCTCCACGCCGATCCGCTCAAGGACGGCCAAGGAAGCAGCGCGCATCCGCTGGTATTCGATATCCGTCAAGGTCTGCGCCGGTGCCACGGTGATGGAATCCCCCGTGTGCACGCCCATGGGATCCAGGTTCTCGATGGAGCAGACGATGATGCCGTTGCCGGCCGAATCGCGCATGACCTCCATCTCGAATTCCTTCCAGCCCTCGATGGATTCCTCCACCAAGACCTCGCCGGCAGGAGAGAGGCTCACGCCCTGTGCTACGATGCGCCGCAGCTCCTCTTCGGTGTGCGCGATGCCACCGCCAGAGCCGCCGAGCGTGAACGAGGGACGGATGACGACGGGATACCCGATATCCTCCACGATGGCGAGAGCGTCCTCGACCGAGTAGGCATAGCCTGCCCGCGATGTCTCGATGCCCAGATCCGCCATGCACTCGTTGAAGAGCTTGCGATCCTCCCCGCGCTCGATGGCCTCAAGGTCGCAGCCGATCATCTCGACGCCGAACTCATCCAGCACCCCCGAGCGTGCCAGCTCCACCGCACAGTTGAGCCCGGTCTGGCCGCCAAGGGTGGGCAAGAGGGCATCAGGTCGCTCGCGCTCGATCACCTTGCGAACGAAATCAGCGGTGATGGGTTCCACATAGGTCCGCGCTGCCAGGCCCGGGTCGGTCATGATGGTGGCGGGATTGCTGTTCACCAGCACCACATCCAGCCCGCATTCCTTGAGCACCTTGCACGCTTGCGCTCCCGAATAGTCGAATTCGCATGCTTGCCCGATGACGATGGGGCCCGACCCGATGACCAGCACCTTGCTCAAGTCTTCTCGCTTAGGCACGTGCCTCACCTCCGAACCTCCACCCCGCAAGCCTATCGCGTGCGATGTCGATATCCAGATAGTCCGCATCGCCCTCCATGAGGCGCATGAACGCCGTGAACAGGTAATGCGCATCCGTTGGCCCCGGAGAGGCTTCGGGGTGATACTGCACGGAGAATGCCGGAACATCCAAGCACTGGATCCCCTCCAGCGTGCCATCGTTGAGGTTCACATGCGTGAGGCGGATCCTCCCGAAGCGGTCGTTGCGCACAACGGGCGCCACGCCGCGCGCAGCCCATGTGCGGAGGTCTTCAACGTGCTCTTCGAATCCTCCCGATTCCTCAGGGATGAGAGGGCCAAGGCTTTTGAAGAGGAGGCCGAATCCATGGTTTTGAGACGTGATCTCAACGCGGCCCGTAAGGAGGTTCTGGACCGGGTGGTTGCCACCGCGATGCCCATACTTGAGCTTCTCCGTCTGCGCGCCAGCGGCAAGCCCGAGCATCTGGTGACCCAAGCAGATGCCGAACAGCGGCACCTTGCCCACCAGGCGCTGCGCCTCTTGGAACGTGGCCGTGACCGCATCCGGGTCTCCCGGACCATTGCTCAAGAACACCCCATCGGGATGCAGGGCCAAGACCTCATCTGCGGGCGTATCCCAATCAACGCTCATCACTTGGCATCCCGCGCGCGTAAGGTTCTCCAAGATAGCGTCCTTCGCACCGCAATCATAGGCTACGACCCGCTTCGCAAAAGGCTTGGGAGCAGCCTGGGCGAAGGCGTGGGATGCGGGAGCCTCTGAGCGAGTGGAAGCGGCATCAGAGACCCCCTTGACCAGGTTCTCCCCCACCAGCGCAGGTGCTTCGGCAGCTTTGCGCGCAAGGCTTGCCGCATCCAGATCCGTCGTGGAGAGCACACCGGTCATGGCGCCATGTTCGCGGATATGGCGCACGAGCGCGCGCGTATCCACGCCTTCGATGCACACGACGCCCTCTCGCTTCAAGAAGGCAGGCAACGAGAGGTCCGAGCGCCAGCTGGAAGGCGTTGTGCACATATCGCGCACGATGAGGCCGCGCGCGTGGATGCAGCTGCGCTGCGCATCATCTTCGCTCACGCCGTAATTGCCGATCTGCGGATAGGTCATGCAGATGATCTGGCCAGCATAGGATGGATCGGTCAGGACCTCCAAGTATCCCACCAAGGAGGTGTTGAAGCAGACCTCTCCGCTCACCTCACCCGGCGCTCCACATGACCATCCCCAGAAAGCCGTGCCATCTTCCAGCACGAGCAGCGCCTGATCCTGACGTCCTTTGGATGTGGCCGCCCGCAGCGATTGGCTTATCTCACTCAACGACCACACCATCTTCCATGGTGGCGTATCCGCCCACGTAGGCATCGGTTGCCTTGCCGGTGAAGGTACATCCCATAAAGCCCGCATTGCCGGCCTTGGAATAGAAGCCTGCGCGCTCCACCGTCCACTCTTCGCTCGGATCGAACACGGTGAGGTCTGCGGTGGAGCCCGCTTCAAGCTTCACGGGCTCCTGGCGCAGGATGGCACGCGGATTCACGGCCATGACCTGGACCATCTTGTCGTAGTCGATGATGCCCTTCGCCACCAGATTCGTGAGCACCGCGCCCAACGAGGTCTCAAGGCCGATCATGCCGAACGGGGCCAGCTCGAATTCACGATCCTTCTCCCAGTCCGTGTGAGGCGCGTGGTCGGTGACGATGGCATCCACGGTGCCATCCACGACTCCCTCGACCAGCGCCACCGCATCGTCTGAGGTGCGCAGGGGGGGATTCACCTTCAAGGCCGTGGGATAGGTATCATCTATGTCATCTTCGGTGAGGAACATATGATGCGGCGTGACCTCGCAGGTGACGGGAAGACCCTCAGCCTTCGCCTGACGGACCATCTCAAGGCCGCGAGCCGTGGTGATGTGCTGGATATGCAAGGGGCAGCCCGTGAGGCGGCAGAGCGCTATATCCCGTGCGATCTCCAGCTCTTCTCCCTCAGCAGGCCAGCCGAGCATGCCCAACCGAGTGGAGGCGACACCTTCGTTCACTTGCCCCTCGCCCACCAGCGAATCATCTTGACAGTGCGGCATGACCACGCAATCGAACTGAGAGGCGTAATCCATGACACGGCGCATCATGCCTGATGACTGCACGCCATGACCATCATCGGTGAAAGCGCACACGCCGTGGGCATGCATGTCGCCCATCTCTGCCAGTATCTCCCCCGCAAGGCCCTTGGTGCATGCTCCTGAGACGATGACGCGGCACTTGCCCACTTCATTCGCACGAGCACGGACGTACTCCACGCCAACGGCGTTGTCGATCACGGGGTTGGTATTGGGCATGGCACAGACAGCCGTGAAGCCACCATGGGCTGCAGCGCGCGTGCCCGAGGCGATGTCCTCTTTCTGCTCATAGCCCGGCTCACGCAGATGCACGTGCATATCCACCAGCCCCGGCACCACGATCTTGCCCGTCAGATCGCGCTCTTCGCCCTTCTCCATGGAAAGGTCGTGACCGACTTCTACGATCTTCCCATCGCGGATGAGGATGTCACAGACCTCATCCAGCCCTACCTGCGGGTCGATGCAGCGGGCGCCTTTAAGCATCAATGCCATCGTTGGAACCTCCTAGCAGAAGATAGAGAGCGGCCATGCGAACGAGGATGCCGGCATACACCTGATCCAAGATGACAGAGCGCTCGGGATGGTCGGCCATGAACGAATCCAGCTCCACGCCGCGATTGATCGGGCCCGGATGGCAGACGATGGCATCGGGCTTCATCAGGCGGTCGCGGGCTTGCGTGAGACCGAAGAGCTGGTTGTATTCGCGCAAGCTGGGAAAGGGTGCGCCTTCCAGCCGCTCGCGCTGCACGCGGAGCATGTAGACCACATCCAGATCGGGCAGCACGCTGTCCATGTCCGTGGAGACCTCATCGGCACCCAGGATGTCAGGGCGTGCGGGCAAGAGGGTGGGAGGTGCTATGGCCACCGTGTTCGCGCCCATGATCTTGAGCGCGGGGAGCAATGATCCGCACACGCGCGAATGGGCGATATCGCCCACGACGCCCACGTTGAGGCCTTCGAAGGATCCCTTCTCCTCCCAGATGGAGAACAGGTCCAAGAGCGCTTGGGTGGGATGCTGGTGCTTGCCGTCCCCGGCATCGATCACATGCACCCCGGACAGATCCGCGATCTTGCGCGGCACGCCCGCATGCTTGTCGCGCACGATGATCATGTCTATCTTGTAGGCGCAAAGCGTCTCCACGGTATCCGAAAGGCTCTCGCCCTTCACCGTAGAGGTGGAGCTGCCGCCGAAGTTCAGGCTGTTCGCCGACAGGCGCTTCTCCGCTATCTCGAAGGAAGAGCGCGTGCGCGTGGACGGCTCGTTGAACATGTTGACGATGGTGGCACCCTTCAAGGTGGGCACCTGCTTGATCCGCCGCTCGTTCACCTCTTTGAACTTCGCAGCGGTCTCCAGCATGAGCATGATGTCATCACGGGAGTATTCCGTGATGTCGATGAGGTGCCGATGCGTAAATGCCATGGGCTACTCCCCCTTCCTGAGCTGCAGAGGCGCAGCGCCTGCGCGCTGCCCTGGAGCCACTTCCAAGATATCCACCGCCGACGGGATGCCGTCGACCTCTTCCAAGAACAAGCGAACGCTCTCATCGGATGCGGACGGAACGTTCTTTCCCACGAAGTCCGCGCGAATGGGAAGCTCGCGATGGCCGCGATCGACCAGCACGGCTAGCTCCACGCGTGCAGGCCGGCCGATATCCATGAGCGCATCCAAGGCAGCGCGAATGGTGCGCCCCGTATACAGGACGTCATCCACCAAGACGACGGTCTTGCCGTCGATGGAGAAGGGTATGTCAGTGGAATGGACCTCCGGCGCGAAGTGCGTCATGAAGTCGTCGCGATAGAAGCTGATATCGAGCGCCCCCAAGGGAACGTCCACCCCTTCGATGGACTCTATGCGCTCTTTGAGCTTCTTGGCGAGGAGGTCTCCTCGCGTGTAGATCCCTACGATGACCAGATCATCTGCACCCTTGTTCACTTCCAGGATCTGATGCGCCATGCGCGTCATGGCGCGGTCGATATCCTGAGCATCCATGCAGACGGATTTGACGATCTCTTGACTGTTGCCCATACACACCCTTTCTCTGCGAGTGCGTACAGAGCGAACCGAGAAGACGAGCAGCGTGTCTCATGTTCGAAGCCTTGTCGGTCTCTCTGTACCGCTTTTAAAGACGACTACTCCTCATAGTACAACAGGTAATCCGCAACCCCAAAT
>CANODU010000019.1 GCA_947565185.1 uncultured Eggerthellaceae bacterium
ACCCTCACATACGGCACCAGAAACCGCTGTCCTGCCATTAGACGACACCCCAACACGCACGTCAGCGCAAAAAGCGCGAGTCAGTATATTAGGGAAACGGACACGGCACGTCAAGGGCGCATCCCCTCTGCGGAGAATGCCCAGAGATTGCGGCACTGACCAAGGATCCGACTCAGCTCCCATGTTCGGCTGCTCCGCTCAGGGGAATTGGGGTCGCGGATCTCTATGGTTCCATCAGGTGCCTCATCCACCAATACGATGAAGTGACCGATGGTGGTGAAGTCTCCCGGTCCCATGCTGCAGATGATGGGATGGCCCATGCGCAGCTGCGCTCGCATCACATCCTCGCTCGCGGGCAGCTCGCGCCCCTGCAGGCCCAGCCGCGCTGCGCCGTCTGTCATATAGAGCCAGCTGGTAGCCTCCGCATCCACGAAGCCGCCATCCTCAGAGAGTCGGCAGAGCTCATCGGGCGTGCGCACCTTGCCTGTCAGATATACGCTCACCATGCTCATGCAAGTAGGACCGCACCCATGCGTACCCACGCACCCGCCTGCATAAGGGATGTCAGCCCACGCGCCATCGGTCTGATAGACATAGGGCATGCTGCCACGCTTCCAGGTGGCAGGAGGGGTGCTCTCTCCGCTTGACGCTGTCAGAGCCACTGAGCCTTTTGGACTACCTTGCAGGGCATCGGCGCCCGCGAACGCCAAACCTGCTCCGCAGAGCAGCACCGCCAAAGCCACGGATATGAGCATCCGCATGGCGCGCAACGCATCTCTGTGAGGTGAGGGAATGCGCGACGCCACCCGAGCCATGCGCGGATTGCCACAGATAGGCGTGGCATGAGGCACTTCGAAGCTGCGCGGAGGTGGGAATTCGCCTTCATGAGCATCAGCGCACCGGAAGCGAACGCGCGCCTGGGGCAAAGAAGTGGAAGGGATCGATCTGACGGGGCTTGCCCCATGAGCGTTGGGAAACATGATCCGCATCTCCTTTCGAATGAGGTCTGCCCTGCAAGGTGGCCTCCATGCTAGAAAAGAGCGGCCTTAACCTTCCCATAGCGAAATCCTAAGATTTCCTTAAATCTTCCGGATCGCCCGTAGGCTTGGGACGGTCGAGGAAGCGGAGTGGCTACAATGAGGCCCATGGAAAGCGCTCCCCGATACAAGATCCTCATCGTGGATGATGAGGCAGCCATCGCTGATCTGGTGTCTGGCATCTTCAAGGCTGAAGGCATGAGCGCATCTGCCGTCTACCGCGCCGAAGATGCTCTTGAAATGGCTCAGAGCGAACCGTACGACATAGCCATCGTAGATGTCATGATGCCAGGCATGGACGGGTTCGAGCTCTGTCGACAGCTCCGCTCCCAAGGCATACCGATACCCATCATCTTCCTGACGGCAAAGGATGAAGAGACCGATATCGTCGTCGGCTTCGCATTAGGTGCTGAGGACTACGTGACGAAGCCCTTCAAGCCGCGTGAATTGGTAGCGCGCGTGAAAGCACGGCTGCGACGGCAGGAATCAGGGCGTCAGAAAGACGCTGAGAGGCGCTCCTTTGGTTCGCTCCTCTCCGTCCGCGGTATCGAGATGGATGGCAAAGCCCATGCAGCAAGCCTGCATGACATCCCCCTTTCCCTCACGCCCAAGGAATTCGGGATCTTGGAGCTGCTGCTGAGACGTGCGGGCGAGCCCGTGTCCGCCAAAGAGCTCTATGAGACGGCTTGGCACGAAGAGGCGAACGCCACCTCGGCCAACACCATCATGGTCCATATCCGTCACCTGCGCCAGAAGCTGGCAGAGATCGATTCTTCTGAACAGTTCATCGAGACGGCCTGGGGCGTGGGGTACCGCATAGCGAAGAGGTGAGCTTATGGGACTGAAGAAGAGGACCTGGTCTGCGCAAGCGAAGCTCCTTCGTTGGCGCCTTTCGGGACGCCTCCTTGTAAGCTGGGCGCTCTATACCGTGCTCTTCGCCCTCCTCGCCCTCATCTGCAACGCAACGCTCATCCCCAAGCTCGCCAATGCCGTGGCCGACGATACCGCAACGTGGCATTATCTGGATCGCAGCGACTATCCTTTGAGCGTCTGCTTGAACGAGCTCAACGGCGCCCTCTTCGCTACGGCAGATTCATGGGAGGACGAGCAGCTCTTGATCGAGCTACAGGCTGATGTGGAGAGGGAGACGCAGGCCCTGAGCGCGGAGGGGCTTTCTCGGGCAGAGATCCTTGCGAAGACCTCCGTCCCAAGCGATGGCTCAACAGAATCTACAGCAGTCTTGAGCACGCTGGATCCCCATAGCCCGCTTCTCGTCAGCACCAATGGAGAGGCACCCACGTGGACCACGCTGAACAAGCTACAGGTCCAGACGGTGCAAAAGCAGATCGGCTACGACAGCGCCCCGGCAGAGCGTTGGCAGATCCTTGAGACCGAGAACACCATCGAATGGCGTGACCTCTCCACCTACATCGCCATCCGCGCATTCAAGGTGCCAGCGGCCATAGCCCTCTATCTGGTGGGGTGCATCATCGTGGTGTTCTTGGGCTACGGGCGCTCCCTCGCCTATTTCGATGACCTCTCAGGAGCGGTGACAGGCATGCTCGAAGACCGCGAAGAGCCCGTGAAGCTCCCCCGCCAGCTTCGCCTCACCCAAGATGAGCTGAACGACATCCGCCTGAGGTCCTTGGCCGATGAGCGCGCGGCGAAGGCAGCAGAGCGACGCAAGGATGAATTGGTCGCCTATCTGGCCCACGACGTGAAGACACCGCTCACCTCCGTCATGGGCTATCTCATGCTCTTGGATGAGGCGCCCGACATGCCGCGCGAGGTGCGCGAGCGCTACATTCGCACGGCCGCGGAGAAGTCGCAGCGCCTGGAGGGGCTCATCGACGAATTCTTCGAGATCACGCGCTACAACCTGCAAGCCATTCCCATCGAACGAGAGAATGTGGATGTGGGGCTGTTCTGCCAGCAGGTAGCCGACGAATTCTTCCCCGAAGCGGAAGCCCACAGCATCCATATCTCAGTGGATGCGCCTCCCTCAGCACGCGCGTTCGTGGATCCCGAGAAGCTGGCGCGGGCTTTGGGCAACGTGGTGCGCAATGCGGTGGCGTATGCAGATGCGAAAACGACGATCCAGATGCAGGCGATGATGGATGAAGGCAGGCTGTCCCTTGTTGTGACGGACCAGGGGCGCGAGATATCGCCGGCACACCTGGAGAGCATCTTCGAGAAGTTCTACCGGGAAGACGGGGCGCGCTCCTCAGCTTCAGGCCGCTCAGGCTTAGGTCTTGCCATTGCGAAGGAGATCGTCACAGCGCACGGCGGCGAGATCAGCGCGAACAGCGCTGAAGGCCTGACCACATTCACCATCCGCATCCCCCAAGGACATGCGCGTTCTTCCGAAGAAGGCGGATCGGCGCAGATGCCTTGAGTGCTGCAATGGGAGCGGGCATCTTGGGCGTACGCAGATCCGAGGATCTGCGCTACGAATCCTGCATCACCTCACCGCTGAAGCGCCACATATGTTCCAAGGGACCAGAACCCTGTCCCAGATCCAGCCCGAAGGCCAATGCTTCTGTGAGATACGCCTTCGCAGCACGGCAGGCACTTTCCACGTCTCGCCCTTCTGCAAGACCGCACGCGATGGCAGACGATAAGGTGCATCCCGTGCCATGGGTGTTGGGGTTGTCTATCCTCTCTCCCTTGAGCCACGTCACGGTTCCGTCAGGCTGGAAGAGGAGATCGTCAGCTTGCTTAGCATCCCCCAATGCATGGCCGCCCTTCACCAGGATGGCAGGCACCTCCTTCGGGGAAGAGACGGCTCTGATGCGCGCGGCTATGCCCCATGCGGCCTCTATCATCTGATCCACCTGAGCGATGGGAACATCCGAGAGCGCTTCGGCCTCAGGGATGTTCGGCGTGATGACCTGCGCCATGGGGAAGAGCTCCTCCTCCAGAGCCTGCACAGCATCGGTCTTGATGAGAGCAGAGCCACTGGTGGCCACCATGACCGGATCCACCACGATATGCTTCGCATGATGATGGCGCAGCGCCTCAGCGATGACGGCCACGATCTCTGCCGAAGAGACCATGCCGATCTTCACGGCATGGGGACGGATATCCTCGAAGACCGCGTCGATCTGGTCGCGCACGATGCGCGGCTCCACATCCTGCACCGAACGCACGCCTGTCGTGTTCTGAGCCGTGATGGCCGTGATGACGGACGTGGCGAAGAGCCCATGGGCTTCGATGGTCTTGATATCCGCCTGGATGCCGGCGCCACCGCTGGAATCCGATCCCGCGATGGTGAGCACCGATGCCTTGCTCGTGCGTTCCATGAAGCCCCCCCTAGCGGAGCGCTTCCAACACGTCTTCGGTGCTGGCCAGCGTTGCCGCATAGCAGCGCTTCATGTAATCAAGACCCGTCTGCTGGTCCCCGATGAGGAAGGTGGCTGTGGCATCCTCCACCACGATGATGCGATAGTTGTTGAAGTAGGCATCCGCAGCCGTATGCATGACGCAGATGTTGGTGTCGAAGCCGCAGAGGATGAGCGTGCTCACCTCAAGCTCATCCAGAAGCAGGCGCAAGGATGTCTGGAAGAAGGCCGAATAGCGACGCTTCTCTATGACATGGTCAGATTCGCTCAACTTCAGCTCAGGAGAGGGCTGAGACGCGGCGTCTCCGGCCAGGTTGTGCTCCCCCCACAGCTCAAGCTCGCGGTCGATGCCAGGAATGTGCGCATCGTTCGCAAAGATGACGGACACGCCCGCCGCACGCGCTGCATCGCAGATGCGCGCCGTGTTGAGCGTGGGCTCAAGCAGCACGTCCTCCAAAGGACCACCGGCCACTTCCCCCAGCTCATCGATCACGATGACCGCGCACTGCGCGCGGTCGATCCCCTGAAGCGAATCGGCCGTTTTCTGATGGGCATACCCTGGCATAGCTTCCTCTTCCTCGTATATGGATGCTCTCGCATCTCTTGTATGGATGCGGCCGGACAGCGCCTCTCAAAGGCACTCGTCCACCGCTTGCCGCAAGCGCTTCGCAGACGCCTCCACATCAACGCTGTCGAAGAGCGCGGACACCACGGCCACGCCGTCGATCCCGGTGCCTGCCAAGCTAGCCACGCGCTCCGCATCGATGCCACCGATGGCCACCACAGGAATGGTCACCGCACGGCAGATCTCAGTGAGCGTGGTGCGCGAGACGATCTCTGCGTCTGGCTTGGTGGGCGTACCGAACAAAGCGCCGACACCCAGGTAGCTAGCACCAGCAACCTCAGCCGCCCGGGCTTGATCCACCGTCTGCACGGACACGCCCACGATGGCTTCCTCCCCAAGCGCTTGGCGCGCCTCAGCGCATGACATGTCCGATTGACCCACATGCACCCCATCAACCCCGCTCATCTTGACGGCTTCGACATCGTCGTCGATCACCAAGGGCACATTCGCCACGCGGCAGATGGGCGCAAGCTCGCGTGCGCGGCGCGCCAGATCGAGCGTGGAGCTTCCCTTGTCACGCAATTGCACCATGGTGACGCCTCCCACGAGCGCATCGGCCACCGTGGAACCAAGGCCTTGAACGCCCATCCAGCGCGGATCGGTCACCGCATAGAGCTTGCAAGCGCGGCGCAGATCGTCGCGCGTCCAGACTCTATAGACATGTCGCGGAAGCTGCATCGCGCACTCCCTCCTAGATCTTGTCTAGGGCTGCTCTCTGCTCTAGAACGTCTCCCTGCAGATTGTATATCGCATCCAGCAGATACGTACGGAAAGACCCGTTCCCATCGGCCGGCTCCATGCGCGCTGCTGCGATCTGCCCGCAAACGCCCATCCCAGCCACCGCAGCCAAGGCTGCCTCCAGCAAAGAGCCCGGATTCGCCGCCGCATAGGCACCCGTGATGCAGGAGAGCATGCACCCCGCACCCGTGATCTTGCCCATGAGGGGGCTTCCATTGCGAATGGCGAAGGCATGTGCTGCATCAGCCACGATGTCGATGACTCCGGTGATCGCCACCACAGCTCCCGTGCGCGCAGCAACGCCCTTCGCGAACTGAGCACTTGCCACCAGATTCTCATCGCTTACCGCATCTGATGGATCCACATCCACGCCACGCGTGGACGAGCTGGCACCGGCGAGAGCCTTCACCTCTGACATGTTCCCGCGAATGATGCTCACGCCGTATTCGTCCAACAGCTCAGAGGCGGTCTCGGTGCGCAGAGCGCTGGCACCTGCACCCACGGGATCCAACACGATGGGATGACCCAGCTCGGTCGCGCGTGATGCAGCCTTCCGCATCCCTTGGATGGTGTTCGCGTTGAGCGTGCCGATGTTCAATACCAATCCTCCGCAGATGGTGGTGATGTCTTCCACATCCAGCACCTCGTCGCTCATGATGGGAGATCCTCCGCATCCAAGGACCGCGTTGGCGCAATCATTCACGGTCACGTAGTTGGTGATGCAATGCAAAAGCGGCGTTGTCGCACGCACCTGATCCAGCGCTTCCTTCAATGCCATCGCCTTCATATCCGATCCCCTTCCACATCAACAGCCAATCCATCCATCAAGTCATTCACCGTGCGCATGGCGCACATCTCACCGCACATCGTGCATGTCCCCTCGTGCTGGGGAGGCGCACTTGCAAGGTAGGCGCGCGCCTTATCCGCATCCAAGGCCAGATCGAACATGGCATCCCAATCCACGCGCCTGCGCGCATCGCTCATGAGGTCATCGCGCCGGCGCGCATCGGGCACGCCCTTCGCCACATCCGCTGCATGAGCCGCGATCCTCGTGGCGATGAGCCCCTCTTTGACATCCTCTGCATCCGGTAGGCGCAGGTGCTCAGCAGGTGTCACATAACAGAGGAAATCTGCACCGGAGGCGGCAGCGATAGCGCCTCCGATGGCTGCCGTGATGTGGTCATACCCTGGCGCAATGTCTGTCACCAAAGGTCCCAGCACATAGAAGGGCGCACCATGGCAGAGCCGCTTCTCAAGCTCCATGTTCGCCTGGATCTCGCGGATCCCCATGTGCCCGGGCCCCTCGACCATGACCTGAACGCCCGCATCCCACGCGCGCTGCGTCAGCATGCCCAACTCCACCAGTTCGGTCACTTGCGATGCATCGGTAGCATCATAGGTGGAGCCGGGGCGCATGGCATCGCCTAAGGATATGGTCACATCATGGGCATGCAGGATCTCTAGGATATCGTCATAGCGCTCATAGAACGGGTTCTCGCGCCCCGTAGCCTCCATCCACGCGAAGATGAGCGATCCGCCGCGCGAAACGATGTTCGTGAGGCGCCCCGTGCGCTTGAAGGCATCGATGGTGGTCTTGTTGATGCCCGCATGGATGGTGACGAAATCCACACCATCCTCAGCATGTGCGCGAATGACGTCCAGGAAGTCATCTGCGGTGATATCCACAAGCGCTTTATCCAAGCGACCGATAGCGTCATAGATGGGAACCGTTCCCACCATGAGCGGGCAGCGCTCGATGAGCGTGCGGCGAAAGGCGGCCGTCTTCCCGTGATTCGAGAGGTCCATGATGGCATCGGCACCGAAGCGCTCCGCGATGCGGACCTTCTCCCATTCCATCTCCTCATCAGCGACATCACCTGAGATGCCCAGGTTGACATTCACCTTCGTGGAGAGCGGGCGTCCTTGCGCACAGGTGCCCACCCCTGCTGGACGCAAAGATGCATGATGGATGTTCGCAGGGATGGCCAGCGTGCCGCACGCGACAGCGCGTCGGATATCCTCCGCGTCATAGCCTTCCGCACGCGCCACCCGTTGCATAGCGCCTGTCACCACGCCTGCGCGCGCGAAGTCCATCTGCGTCACAGGCACAGATCGGGCAGATGCGGATACGGATGTGGATGGAATATCTCCCATAAGGCTCCCTTCGTTGGCATTACCCACATCAGGTTCTACGGGTCGGGACATGAGCGTGTCCCCTCTCAGCCTGCCGCCGCGCGTAAGCGCTTGCAAGCTCCCCTTTGTAGATGAAGATTATAGAGGATAGAAGATGGCCAGCGTACCAGACTCTACGCCGATCAAGACCGCCTCTCCTTGCAGCTCATTGGAAAGGCCCAGCGACGTGCGATTCGTCAGCGTCACATCGTCCAGCTCCCAGACAAGGCCGCGCTCGAACACGCCTTCGCACGCATCATTCATGGCGAAGACCGATACCGTGCCGCTCTCACGCGCAGGGGCCTCGAAGACATCCGGTCCGCTCACGAATGCGACCAGCTCCCTCTCCCCGATAGCGCGCACGCGCAAGCCCGCTTCGGAGAACCGAGCGAACAGCTGCAAGTTCGCCAGCGTATGGTCCAGACGCCGTCCCAACGCACCGAAGGCGAACACCTCATCAGCCCGCTGCGACTTCGCTCGCTCAAGCGCCAACTCCATGTCAGACTTGTCCTTGTGCGTCGGGAAGCGCACCGTGCGGATATGCGTGGGAATATAACCCAGCGAATCGAAATCGCCTAAGATAAGATCGGGCTTGCGGCCGATCCCCTCTAAGTTGGCGAAGCCGCCATCCACGGCGATGACCTGATCGAAGGCGCTCTGCGCATCCATGCGCGCGAATTCCTGCGCATTGAAATCCGATGCTCCCACCACTGCGATGGTCTTCATGGCGAATGCGGCTCTCCTTGGCATAGGGGCGGTCTGACCTCTGCGGTCTGCTAGAATACCACGCCGGAGCGAGCTCAGCGGCCGCGTGTCCCTTTAAAGGACATGAGGAAAGTCCGGGCTCCACAGGACAAGATGCCAGCTAACGGCTGGGCGGGGTGACCCGACGGATAGCGCCACAGAAAAGAAGACTCCCCTTGCCGTGCGCAAGGAGAAAAGCTGAAACGGTGCGGTAAGAGCGCACCAGCATGCTGGCAACAGCATGGCTTGGCAAGCCCCATCTGGAGCAAGCGCGAATAGGGATGCTCTACGGTTGTCCTGCCGTGCATCCGGGTTGCGTGCTCAAGGCTTGCGGTGACGCAAGTCTCAGATAAATGGTCGCTCTCGACAGAACCCGGCTTACAGGCTCGCTCCGCTCAAGGCGAATGCGATGGTGGTGTCGCGCCTTGCGCGCGCATTCAGATGCGCCGGCAGTTGCCGGCGCCCACGGATCCAAAAGATATCCCTTTCATGGGTGCTAGCAGTTACCGGTGCCTACAGATCCAAGAGGCATCTACGAATCCAAGGGTTGCCCCCTTCGTGGGTGCTGGCAACTGCCAGCACTTATGCTGAACAATGGGTTTGTGCAATGCACAAACCCATAACATCCATTCTGCTGCAGCCTTGGAGAATGCGCATGAAGATCGCATGCGCATCTGAGAAGTTCGAAACGGACCCGAGAAACAAAGGGGTATCAGGGCAGTGCATCACAAGGCGCAGAAGGCTTGCGGGAGGTGCTCAAGGACATCTTCGGCAGTCACGCTGATCATGCCGTGGTCACGCGCCGCCGCCCTTCCCGCTTCGGCATGCACCGTTGCTGCCAGTGCGCATGCTGGAGGTGCGGGAACGGCTTGGGCCAAGAGCGCCCCGGTCACACCCGCAAGCACGTCCCCCGTACCCGCCTTCGCCAGCGCCGGCGTGCCTTGATCCATCTGATAGACCACATCCCCTTGAGGCCCTGCTATGAACGACACCGGCCCCTTCAACAGGATATGCGCCCCATAGGCATCTGCTAGCCGCTGCGCGAAGGCTGCCGCATCCTCATCGCTACCGTCCTCCGGTGGGAGCGGCACCCCTGCAGCACGACCAAGTGCAGCTGCCTCTCCCCCATGGGGCGTCATCACCGTGATGCACCCTGCGTTCGCGCGCTGGCGCGTAGCATCCTGCCATCCACGTCCTGCCACCGCACGGATGGCTCCCCCATCTATGACCAAAGGACATGCGCACCCTTCGATGAGGCAGCCCACGAGCTCATCCTGGATGGCATCGTCATGCGCCATGCCCGAGCCGATGAGACACGCTTGCGGATGGCGCTCATCCATATGCGAAAGCCCCAGGCTCGCTGCATCCACGCCTTCCCAAGAGCGCACCACGAGCGACGGTGCGAACGACTGCACAAGGGGCACCGTTTGCGGCGCGCATGCGCAGAGCACATACCCAGCACCTGCTACAAGCCCTGCTTTGCTGGCAAGGCACGCAGCTCCAGGAAAGGCGTCCGAGCCACCGATGACGGTCAACTTACCGCGCGTGTACTTGTTCGCATCGCGCGCTGGATACGGGATGGCGCTCAGAAGGGCTTCAGCATCAAAGCGCTCGATCTGCATGGCTCACGTCCTCTGCCGATCCCAGGTCATCCAACATGGCACGCGCCTGCTTGAACTGCTGTGCCAGCTCCTGTTCGGGCGTCATCTGCACTGTGCGCGTGCGGGCAGCATCTTGAGTGAGCGCCATGGCGCACGCAATGGCATCGGTCTTCGTATGTGACAGGGAAACGGGGATGTCCGTGATCCGCAAGGCTTCGGCCACATCACGCGCGCGTCCGGTGAGCACGATGCTCGGCCGTCCACCCTCTTCGCGCACCACCTCCACATCCCGCACGGAGATGCCGCTCGAGAAGCCCAAACCAAGCGCCTTGACCACCGCCTCCTTCGCCGCGAAGCGGGCGGCATAGTGCATGGCAGGATACGGGCGGCTATCACAGTAGGCGCGCTCTTGGCTGCTGAACACCTTCTGCGCAAACGATGGCGTGCGGCTCAAGATGCGCTCCATGCGCTCAACCTCTACCATATCCACGCCCAAACCGACGTTCGCCACCGCCTGATCCGAGGAGAGCGCTTGGTCGATGACCTCTTGCACCTTGCGCGATCGAGCCATCGTCTTACTCCACCGTCACAGACTTCGCCAGATTGCGCGGCTGGTCGATGTTGCAACCGCGCAGAAGCGCTATGTCACGCGCCAAGAGCTGCAAAGGGATGATGGCGGTGATAGGCGAGAAGGCATCGCGGATCTTCGGGATGTAGATGACCTCATCGGCGTGTTCGGAGATGCGCTCATCGCCTTCGGTGGCCACTGCCACCACCATGGCTCCGCGCGCCTTCGCCTCTTGGATGTTGGAGAGCACCTTTTCATAGGTGGGGCTTTCGGTGGCCACGGCGATGACGGGGAATCCCGGTTCGATGAGCGCGATGGGCCCGTGCTTCATCTCGCCGGCTGGGTACGCCTCGGCATGCAGATAGCTGACCTCTTTGAGCTTGAGCGCACCCTCCTCAGCCACGGCCGCGCCCATGCCGCGCCCGATGAACATGGCGCTCTTCGCATCCTTGCTCGCCAGCGCCGCCTGATGGACGCGCTCCGTATCCTTCAGGATCTGCTCCGCCTGCGCCGCCGTAGACGCTAGCTCCCTGAAGAGCAGGCGCATCTGCCCCTGCTTCAAACGCCCCTTCGACTGCGCCAGGAGCATGGCCAGAAGCGTCAGCGACACGAGCTGCCCTGTGAAGCTCTTCGTGGACGCCACGGCTACTTCCTTGTTCGCCTTCGTGTAGATGACGCCATCGGATTCGCGCGCCACTGGAGAACCCAAGACGTTGGTGATGCCGAAGACCTTCGCGCCCTTGATGCGCGCATCGCGGATGGCCGCCAGCGTATCTGCCGTCTCCCCCGATTGCGAGACGGCCACCACCAGCGTGGACGGCGTCACGATGGGGTTGCGGTAGCGGAATTCGCTGGCCACCTCCACCTCGCAAGGGATGCGCGCCCAACCCTCGATCAGATTCTTCGCCACCAAAGATGCGTGATAGCTCGTACCGCACGCGATGAGATAGACGCGATCGATCAGATTCAGCTCCTCATGGGTGAGCCCCAGCTCTTCTATGGTGAGCTCTCCGCCGTCAAAGCGGCCCTCCAGCGTGTCGCGGATGACGCGCGGCTGCTCGTAGATCTCCTTCAGCATGAAGTCCGCGTATTGACCCCTATCAGCGGTATCAGACCTGCCGCTGAGCTTCATGGTCTCAGGCCGTACGCGGATGAGCTCATCGTCGTGGCTGCCGAAGACAACGAAGCCGTGAGGCGCAAGCTCTGCGATCTGCCCGTCGGCGAGCACGGCCACCTCCCCTACCAGATCCGCAAGCGCAGCCACATCGGACGCCACATGCACGCCCGCCGCTCCGCGCCCGATCACCAAAGGAGACTCCTTGCGCGCACAGACGATCTTCCCGGGCTCATATTCGGTCATGACGCAGATGGCCCATGACCCGATCAGGAATCCGCACGCCATGCTGACCGCCTGCGCCAGAAGCGAAGGCTTGCCGGCAGCGAGCTCGGATGTGGGCGTATGGGGCCTGCGCGCTCCTTCAGCATCAGCCAGGTCGTCCTCTTCAGAGGAATCGAAGGCCAGCATGGAATAGGCATCCTCTATGAGGTGGACGATGACCTCAGAATCCGTTTGGGACGTGAACGTGTGCCCGCGCCCTTCCAAGATGCGCCGCAGCTCCTCGTGATTCTCGATGATGCCGTTGTGCACGATGGCTATCTTGCCGTCGCAAGACAGGTGCGGATGGGCATTGACCTCCGAAGGCGTGCCATGCGTGGCCCACCGCGTATGCCCGATGCCGCACGGACCGGTCAGACTGAACTGAGCCAAGGACTGTTCCAACGTGGATATCTTGCCTGTTCGGCATACCACCTGGATCCTGGACCCCTCTTCGACAGCCACCCCCGCAGAATCATAGCCGCGGTATTCGAGCCGCTTCAACCCCTCGATGAGGATGGGCGAAGCTGGCCGCGTCCCCGTAAATCCGACGATCCCGCACATGGCGCCTCCTGTCCTGCATGTATGGTGTCATGAGGATTCTAGAGCATCTGATGCCCTGCGCGAGCCCGTAAATGGGAGAGTCGCCTTGAGCAAGCGGTGCACAGAAGCGGAATATGCGCACGCCGACAATGCTATGGGACTGAAATATCGACAGATTCATCATAGTTGTGAGAAGATGATACCTGTCCCCAAGCGAAGAGGAAGAGCCATGTGGAGCAATTGCCATCCGAAGTCAGACGCAGACCTTGCTGAATGCTCAGAGCTCGGGAAATCCTTGAGCCGGCTTTCGCAACCCACCATCTTGACGCTGCTCGCGCAATCGGATGAGCCCATGCATGGCTACATCATCGTGCAGAAAGCCGCCGCGTCTCCCATGTTCGGCGGTAAGAAGCCTGATGCCACGGGCATCTATCGCGCGCTCAAGCGCATGGAGAGCGCCGGGTATGTGACCAGCGAATGGGCAACGCCGGAACAGGGGTCAGCCAAGCGGATGTTCTCCCTGACCGACAAGGGCTACGCCTGCCTCAGGCGTTGGATCGATGCGCTGGCCTGCTATGAGGCCACCATCGAAGAGCTGCGCGCGCAGGCAGCGTGCGCTTTGGGCATAGATCTGCCGCCTACCCCTCAGTGCATGCACGAAGAATAGCGTCGAAGAACAAACCAGATCAGCCATTCGCGCCGTGGAGAGCTACGGCCTGCGCTTCAGGTGCAGCCTATGCAGGCTGCCGCTTCTTCATGGGGCGCGGAGCGCATTCTGAGATCATGGGGCAGCCATCGCATTGTTCGGTGACGCTCATGTCTACCTCATCCCACGAGCACGCTTCGAATCCGAGCGCCTCATAGAACCCAACAGCGGCGCCGCGTGCCACCATGCGCAGCTCTCCCGTCTCCTCTAGCGCCCATTGCGTGAGCGCACGGCCCACACCATAGCCCCGCCAAGGTGCATAGACCACCACGGGATTCACGTGCCAGATGCCGTTTGAGCCTCGTGCCAAGCGGATGAATCCCACAGGCTCCCCTGATGCGTTCTGAGCCACGGTCACATGCTCCACATCGGGGAGCACATCCATGCCTTCGGCGAAGCAATACGCATCCAGAAGCGCCTTGTCAGCGTCTTTCGCCGGACGCAAAGAGAACAGCTCTGCCATGGCTACATGATGGGTTCGACGTAGATCTTGTTGCGCGAATCCGGTATGGCCTTCTTCGCCAGCTCAGCCGCGCCTTGGGCGATGGTCTCCAAACGATCGGTGGGCACGCCCATGAACATCATATCCTCCCCGATGTCCGTGGCCGCTCGACAGCCGTAGCACCCGAAGGTGATGTTGGGCTCGTTGCGCTCCATGGGCAGCAACACCGCCTCCACGCACATGGAGTTGAAGCCGCTAGCTGCGAAATCGAAGCGATGCCCATCGTAGTAGCTCATGGACATGCACAGCCACATCATCTGCTCGGGCGTCCCCGTGAACACGACCACGTCCGGCTCGCGCACGGTCTTCGCCAAGGGCGCCACATACGTAGCGCGCCGGCTCTTCGGCGCAAGCGTAGGCCGCTCAGCCACCATGCGCGCAGCCGCCTCGGCATCTACCACCTTATGGAACAGCACGTAGATCTCACCTGTTGCCAGCTTCTCGGGCACGCCGGTCATGCCGAAGATAGAGGTACCGTCAGGGCACGAATGGCGAAAGGGTGGCATCAGGATGGAAGCGCCGCGCCGCGCCGCCATCATGGCTTGGCAAAAGCGCAGGTTCTCTGTGGGCATGGGCGCCTCAGGGAGCAGCTCGTCAGCCTTGATCAGGCTCACGGCCACGGGCTGCCAGCGAAGGCCCAGGCTCTCCATGATCGAGCGCTGCAGCTTCCCAAGATGCTCCTGACGCTCTTTCGCAAGGGGCCGAGCGCGCTCTTCATCAGCATACGGATCGAAGGTGGCATCGCCTATGGCCTCTACCGTGAGCGCGCGCTTGGGACAATTGCCCGAACATGTCTGGCACCCTACGCACGCTGCCTCATCTACCACGGCCGGATGACCATCAGGACCCACCTCAAGGACGCCCGGAATAGGGCAGAACGCCACGCAGAGGCCGCACTTCACGCAACGCTTGGCGTCATTGGCGATCGTGTACTGAGACTCAGCCATGTATCACTCCTCCGTCCCCTTGCACCAGGGAGCATAGATGCGCGCGCCTTCGCTGTTCGTCAGATGATACGAGCAGAACGGGATGGCGCGCCCGTCGGGCACGCAGACCATCATGGAGCATTCGCGCAAGCGTTCCGTATCCATGCTATAGGCATCCATGTAGTTCATCACGATGACGGACACGCCGTCAGAGACCGGAACGCCCTTCTTGTACAGGATGTCCAAAAAGACCGACCCTTGCGGCGAATCCGGGCTGTAGCCGTGCGCATACTCTTCCATGGTCATGAGCTTGGTAGCGGGGACGAAACCGCTTGGGTGAGCAGCATCGGCGGACTTCACGAGGAAGACGCCTGTATCGCACAGAGGATGCGAACACCCGAGCGGCCAGATGTCCTTCACATCCAAGAGGCCTTCTGACTGCTGACAGAGTCCCGCTATGACATCCCCCGATGACATGGGGATCACGCGATGCGCGTCGAAGCGGCCAGACGTGAACGCCGGCTGCAGCGCAAGGCCCGCCACCACATCCGAATTCTCAAGGGCGAAGCGCAGAAGGTCCCCCAGCTGGTCATCGTTCACGCCGGCTACCACGGCCACGGAGAGCACCACCTGGATGCCCACCTCACGGCAGCGTTCGATGGCGCGAAGCTTCACGTCCAGGATATCCCGCCCGCACGTAGCCTCATACACCTCCGGCGTGAGCCCGTCGAAGGAAAGGTACACGCCCGTGAGCCCAGCGCCCACCAGATCCTCCAGATACCCCGGCTTGTTCGCGATGACCAAGCCGTTCGTGTTCACCTCGATGCCCCAGAAGCCCATGCTCCGACCCATGTAGATGATATCCACCAAGTCCTTGCGGCAGGTGGGTTCCCCGCCGGTGAGCTGCACCGCGCCATCGGTGCCCACCGCATCAGCGATGACCTGATACATGGCACGGATCTCCTCCAGAGACGGATCGTCTTCGCCGTTCTCAGCAGACGCAAAGCACACCGGGCAATGCAGGTTGCAGTTGCGCGTGACCTCTATCTCCAAGAGCGTGCCGCGCCGCCCATGCCGGGAACAGGTGCCGCACCCGAACGGGCAGGGCTTGTCCGCAGGGATGGTGTTCTCAGGGCGCGTCTTCGGGAACGCTTCGCTGCGCAGCCACTGATAGTGCTCCGCATCGGGCCACATGCGCGTTACGACCATGCCGTGTTCAGGGCAGGTGCGCTCCATCCACACGATGCCCTCCGCGTCCGCATAGACCTCTGCCGGCAATTCGCGCAAGCAATCCGGGCAGAGCGCGCCGGTGTTATGTAGATGAGTTCTTTCCAAATCCGCTTCCATTCTGCGTAGTGCAGGTCTTTAGACCTGCCCGTCATTGCCACGATCATGCATCAAGCAGCTCTGAAGAGCTGCGCTACGGATCAACCTGACCATCCATGCGCTCCGAATGATCGCAGGCTATCGATCTATATATTGGCGTGGGTCATGCTCCTCATTAGGAGGCGTGGAGACCTGGATCCCCATGAGGTCGCACCACGTGAGCACGCGGCGCGGAATGAACAGGTCAGACTGGAACTCCGCAGCCTTGCGAATGGCCTTCATGCATGAAATGGCATGGGCCAGATCCGTGGTCTCGTCGATGTCCGCCACCGGCGAGAAGTACGCCACCGGGATGTCCTTCTCCTGGATCTTGGTCATGTAGCCATCCAGCGCCGGGATGCCATCCATGTTGTAGTAGATGCCCTGATTATCCAAGGGAGTGTCATGGGAGAGCCCGATGAGAGAGGTGCCGCACTCCTGACATGGTGCTACCACGAATCCCGGCTTGCCTGTGGCATGGAAGTAGTCCAACCACTGGAAGGCCTGCTTCAGGTGAGACTTCGGCAACGTCGGGATATCTCCGCTGATGGCCACGATGTGCTCATAACCCTGATCGAAGATCTGTGCGATGGCATCATCGAAATGATCGTCGAAGGTGGCGCCTGAATCCGTCATGTAGTGGATGTCCATGGGCCACGGGCCGATGGTATCGAAGGTCTCCTGCATGAGGCTCAGATTGTCCGCAGGTGTAGTGGAAAGGAAGAAGTCATATGCGATCTTGTCTGCTTCCGGATCCTCTGCCACCAAAGCGTCGTTGTCGCGCTGCAGCTCGATGAGCGCATGCATGGCCAGCTCGCTCACGTCATAGAGGCTCAGCTTGAAGAACTCCGCTGCCTGCTCTTCCGTCATGAAGCCCCCGCGCGCCTGCGTGAGACGCGTCTTCACCATGCCCGGAATGGGCGGTTTGCTGAAGAGCAGGAGCGCTTGCTTTCTCTCAGTCATGATCCCTCCTTGAGCATGAGCGCCTTCGCTCATGCAAACGATGCCTTTCGCTGGATATCAGCGCCGAAGGTGAGCTTCTCTCCTCCCACCTTCACCATGCAATCCATATCGTTATAGGCCCACGTCCCGATCATCGGCTCAGCGCCGTCAAGGCTACACCGGGTGAGCACATTCACGTTGCTCTCGAAGATGCCGCCCAGATCCGGCATCTGGACGGGAAGCTCCGGATGCCACCAACCGTAGTCTGCATGGATGACGCCGTCCACCATGGTGATTATATCCACGATGAAGCGCGCCGTGCCCGCATCGGTGGCAAGCGTGATGACATCGCCGGCCCGTGCTCCCAATGCGCAAGCCGTAGCTTGGCTCACCTCCGCCAACGGCAACGGGCGCTGGGCGCGGAAAGGTGGATGGTTCAGGTACATAGAGGCATTGTAGGGCTGCCGTCGACCGCCGGTGATCAGCGTGAGATGCTGCCAGCCCTCCCCTTCCTTTTCCTCCACGAACTCCTGGCTGCAGAGTGCATAGCCCTTACCCGGATACGGCAGCGCGCCGCCGCCGAGACCTTCCAGATATGAGCTTGCCAGCTCCACCTTGCCGGAGGGCGTAGCGAATCCCGCCGGGTTTCCTGCGTCATCTGGCTGCTTATGCTTGAAGGGCGGGTTCGGCATGGCGTACATGCCCATCTGACAATAGCCTTCCCAATCAAGGCCGGTGGGTGCCAACGCTCGCTCGCAGGCCGCTTCGAAGGTGGCATCGGGCCACTGATCCGCCTGCCCGCAGCGCATGCCCAGATCGCGGAATATCTCGTAGTCCGACCGGCGCTCATGATAGGGCTCTACAGCCTTCGCGCCGCCGTAGGCGAAGTTCGCCACGCCACCATGGGCCTGGAACGTGGCCCGCTCCATGGCGCCGGCAGAGGGCAGCACGTAATCAGCGATGGCTGCCGTGGGCGTGATGTAGTAATCCAGCACCACGAGCAAGTCAAGGCCCAAAAGCGCCTTCAGTACGCGATGCGTGTCCGCATAGGTGACCAGCGGATTCGTGGCCTCCACGATGGCTGCACGGACCGGATAGGGACCCGTGCCCTCCATGGCCTTGAGCAGAAGGTCTGGATGTGCGCTCGTGAGGTAGCGCGCCGGCAACCGGCGACCATCCCGGTCCATGGATTCCTTCAGATGTGCATAGCCTTCATAGCTCTGCAGCGGCGTCTGACCTGCATTCAAGCTGAGACGAGAGAGGACATCCCACGCCTTGAGCGTGCATTCCAGATCCAACTCTGAGGTGAAATCGCTCGTCTGAAGGAGCAGGCTGCCGCCTGGCCTGTCGATGTTCCCGCAGATGGCCAGAAGCGCTGTGCGCGCGCGGTGCGTCGGTAGCACGTTCTCCCCGATCTGGTCTATGCCACGCCCCGTGATGATAGTGGAAGGAGAGCGTGCGAACATGCGCGCCACACGCGTGACCATATCGGCACTGATGCCGCACGCCTCTGCCACCGTCTGAGGATCATAGGGCTTGACGTGGCAGGCAAGCTCTTCGAAGCCCGCACACCATCTGCTCACGAAATCCTCATCGTAGAGCTCCTCTTCGATGATCACGTGCAGAAGCCCCAACGCGAAGATGCAATCAGCGCCCGGTTTCATGGGTACCCAGATATCAGCGATGCGCGCGGTCTTCGTAAGGCGCGGGTCTATCACCACGATCTTCGGATGTCCTGCCTTATGCATGCGCAGAAGCGACCGCCAAAAGAGCGAATTGTCTGATTCAGCCGGGTTCGTGCCCCAGACGATCAAGCACTGGGTCTCATCGGTGATGTCAGGTTCGATGGTCCAACCGAAGGCGAGCGTATCAGACCAGATGCGCGGGTTCCAGCAGATCTGGCCGATGCCTGCGTTGTTGGGGGATCCGAAGAGCGACATGAACCGATGCAGCGGCCAGAATGAGGTGTGCGGACCGCCGATGAGCGACGCCACCACGCCTGAGTTGTGCTGTGTGCGCAGCTGGCAGAGCGCATCCGCTATCTCATCGAGCGCTTGATCCCACGAAATGCGCTCCCACTGCCCGCTGCCCCGCTCGCCTGCGCGCTTGAGCGGATAGTTCACACGATCCGTGCCGTCTAAGACGTCCAGATTCATGGGCCAACGCTGGCACCCCGCAAGCACCTGCTCATCGTAGGGGTAGCGCGTGGGGTCGGGCGCTATCCCAACGATCCGCCCATCCTCTACCTGGGCGTCGAAGCCGCAGAGGTACCCGCAGAAATGACAGTTGGTCTTGCGCGTCTCCATGACCTAGCGCTCATCCTCTTCGCCCAGCGTGATGACATCCACATTGGAAAGCGTCACCTCGCTCGCTCCCGCTGCATCCTGAGCGCTGAGCGTTCCCTCCTCTTGGCGCTTGAGCGCTTCCTTGTCAGCCACCGTGCTTGGGCAGCGACGTGTCAAGCCAGCGAAGCTGCGGGCCCCTTCCTCCTCTTCCAGCGTGTCTTGGAAGAGGAACCGGAGCTTCATCCAAGCGCCGACAGTGGACCAGTCGATGCGCCAGTCGAACAAGAGCTCCAGATAGTGCACGCATTGGACGAAGGGCTGCGCCATGTTCAATTGGAACGTGCAGCTCATGCAGGCGGTCACGATGGCGTCAGCTTCCAGCGCCTGGGCCTCTTCACCGTTGATGCGAGCGCATTTGTCCGCCTGCTCGAACTTGCCCGCAGCGCGCGGCAACGATCCACAGCATATAGAACGCGAACGCGCATGAGGCGGATCAGCCCAAAGCCCTTCGGGCAAGAGCGCCCGCAGGCCATCAGCGAAGGCTCCCACTCCGCGATCGGGACATGAATCATGCGTGCAGAGGAGCACGGGCTCCTGCTCATCACCCTTGATGAGGCGCGCGCACGTGGCGGGATCCAACGCATATCCCATCTCTGCCAGGACCTGCGGAAGGACCGCCACTTCCACATCCTTGGTTCGAGGATCCAACGCCAACGCTTCATGGAGCGCCTTCACGCAATTGGGGCAGGCGCAGACCAGCCGCGTGATGCCAGCGTGCGCGATATGCGCGCGCAGATCCTCTTCGAAGCCTTCGCGGATGCGCGCTCCATCCTCCTCGAAGGAGAGGATCTTGCCGCAGCAGAGAACGGATATGCCATCCACTTCCCCGGCCTTTTCCAAAAGATCGTAGACCGCGGCCACCAAGGGCATGGCGTAATTGATGAACGAGCACCCAGGGAAGAAGACGGAATGCGCAACAGGAGCATCGCCTTGCGCCGGCAGGGTCACCTTTGCATCCCCCGTCGCGTAATCGAATGCGACGGTATCGCCCGTAAGCGCATCGGTGATCGTGAAGTCAGCCACAGTGCAACCTCATCTATAGGATAGTGTCTAACAGTTCGAAAGATTATACGTTGTCGCGCACAAAAGGAGAAGGGGCGGCCACGCGAAGCGCGACCACCCCTTCGAAAGCGCCACAGAAAGCCAGTGGCAAGAGGTTAGAACAGGTTCTCGCCGTAGGTCCACTTGTGGATGAACTCAGCATCGCGCGGCGGGAGCTTGGTGAAGTAGAGATCCTCGCCCGGCAGCGGTGCGCGCTCATCAGAGTTGACGACCATGAAGCGGAGCAGCAGGCCGCCGCAGAGCACCAGGATGGGAGCGATCACCGAAGAGCCCACCGTGCCCGGAAGGCCGATGTAGAGAAGCTCGGGGATGACCAGACCCATGGCGATCATGCCGCCCCAGAAGGCGAAGGCGTAAGAGCCATGCACCCACTTGTGCGCCACCTTGTTCGCCGTCTTGTTGCCGGCACCCAAAAAGGAGAGCACCATGACCAGGAGGACGATGATCTCGCAGACGACCAAGATGACATCCACAATATGCACCATCTCATGCACAGCCTCAGACGCGATCAAGTTCATGAGCGCGGCCTCGGTGAAGATGCCCTGAGGTGCAGGCCACCAGCCCACGGACAGGGAGATGGCGGCACATGCCGTGGAGAGCGCGGACACCGTGAACAGCACGGGCAGCGCCGGCGTGGCCCAGAAGGCATGCGCCTTCAGCGTGGAGAGGAAGATGCCGGTGTAGAGCATGATGCAGGTACCGGCGATGCCAGCGATGGCCAGATTGAACGCGCGGAACGGCACGAAGAAATCAGCCACGGGCAGGAACCACTCCCATGAGATGTAGCTCACGAACCACAGCAGACCGAAGATCATGCAGATGGTGAGCAGACGCGCGCCCCATGCAAGAACGCTCGTGGACTTCACGAATGCGCGATAGAACACCATCGGCTGTCCCAGGTCAGCCACCAGCATGAGGCACCCGAAGCCAAGGCAGACGATGGCCAAGAAGCCCGGCCATGCCATGGCCATGGGAACCGCCTCCACGCCACCATAGACGCAGAGGGAGAGCACGGCGATCAGACAGAAGATGCCGCCGCCCAGGCCACCCAAGAACAGATAGGTGGGAATGGGCCATTTCCAGAAGTGTCTTCTCATCGTGTACCTCCAAGATCAGGGATGTAGTAGATCTGAGGACCCGTGCCCATGTCCTCAAGCAGGCGAACGGTCTCAACGGAATTGATGAGCTTCGACACCTCGGAGTTCGGATCATCCAGATCACCGAAGATGCGCGCCTTCTGGTGGCAGGTGGCAACGCAGTAGGGCTGAGCATCCGGATCCAGCTTGCGCTTGTCGCGGCAGAACGTGCACTTGCGCACATAGTGATGCAGCGGCTCATCCAGCTTGGACTGGTCGCGCATGCCATAGGGGCACGCATTCACGCACGCCAGGCACGCCATGCACTTGTCGGCCTCCACCCAGACGGTGCCGTCAGCATCCTGCTGGCTGGCGCCGGTGGGGCAGCACGGAACGCATGCGGGCTTTTCGCAGTGCATGCACAGCGTGGGCGTCCAGTTCCTATGCACGTTGGGCCATTCGCCCTTGACGCCTTCGGTGAGCACCGGGTTGTAGACGATGTCCATCGGCAGATCATTCCACGTGCGGCATGCCACCGTGCAGGAATGGCAGCCGATGCAGCGGCGCTGGTCTATGACCATGCAATACCTTGTCATTACTTGACCTCCTCATCCACAGCCGCAGGATCAGAAGAGGCTTCTGCCAGCTCTTGGGCCAGAGCCGTATCTCCCGCTTCAGCTGCGGCCACAGCCTGAGCATCCATCTCAGCTTGGGCTTCGGCTGCAGCGGCCTGGTCGGTGTTCTCTTCTGCAGCGATGGCTGCCTCGTTGACGGGCAGTTCCTCATTGCCCGTGATCAGCTCGTAGTTCATCGTGTAGCGCAGGCCCGTCTCCATGTCCACCAGGCAGTTGTCCGTGGGATCATAGGCATACCCGCGATGCTGGTCGTAATAAACGTTGTCTTCGATGCCGATGACCCACTGGGTATCCGGATTGAAGATCTTGCCTTCGCCAGCAGCACCAGCCAGCGTGGCATAGCCCTTCTCCTTGTCCCAAACGAGCGCCTGCCCCGCGATCTCATAGGGAGCGTCCTGGCCAGGATAGGTGCGGATGCCGGCGATCTCCGTGATCTCCTGACGATCCATGGTGTACTTCTTGCCCGAGCTGACATCCACCAGGCAATCCTGGTTAGCGTCATAGCGCCAGCCCGTGTAGGCATCCACGTAGCTCTTATCCTTGGGGTCGATCAGCCAGCCAGACTCATCCAGGCGGAAGCCCGTGCCCTTTTGGTAGATCTGATCGTCCTGCCACGTCCAGACATAGCCCTCAGGCACTTCCTTGGTGGGCTGAGGCTCTTCGAACGGGATGGGCTCGCGGCAGAGCTTCATCTCAGAGGGCATCATGTGGATGCCTGGGGTTGCCGCGTTGCCCGGGATGGAGAACTGGGCATCTTCAGCCGTGAACTTGGAATCGATCTCACCGCACTTGTAGACCTTGCACATGAGGCCGCGGTTATTCCAAGAGCCGCCCATGGGGTCGCAGTCGGGATCGTCCACGCAGGTCAGCGTGTTCACGTTCGACTCAAGGCAGCCGAACGGATTGTCGAGGTCTGCTGAGCCGTCGCGCTCGGGGAACCACCAACCGCGCGGGCACATGACCACGCGCGGATCCACGATGGGCTCCACGTTCGCGCGCATCTTGATGCGGCCGCGGCGCGTCTCGATCCAGCACCAGTCGCCCTGTTCGATGTCCAGATCAGCGGCCAGATCCGGGTTGATGAAGAAGTACGGATCAGGGTAGAGGTAGCGGATCTTCTGCATGTTGAAGTGCTCGGAGTGGTGATACGGCATGAAGCCGCCGCCCGTGGTCAGCACGATGGGGTATTCCGCAGCCACCTCAGGGGTGGTCAGCTCTGATTCGGCCATGCCGGTGTAGACGGGCATGCCGGAGTATCCCAGCTCGCGCAGGATGGTGGAGTTGCACTCCACCTTGCCAGACGGCGTCCAGAAGCCGTTGTTCTGGATGTACTTGTTCTGGTGCAGCGGCGGATAGTACATGCGCACCATATCCACGAAGTCGTTGTAGCTCTCGATGGGAAGCCCGATGCCCTTGATGATGTGCCAGTAGGCCTCTTCCTCGGTCTCCCACGGCCACATCTCCGGATCCTGACCGCAGGCAAGACCCAGCTTGCGCCAGAAGACCATGTCGGTGTGGCGATCGTATTTGGGCTGCATGGCGCGACGCCCAGCCATGAGGGAGTCCGTGGCGCCATAGTGCGTGATGATGGTGGGACGCTCCAGTGCGCCCGCAGCCGGGAAGACGTAATCGGAGAAGAGAGCCGTCGGGGTCATCCAGTAGTCGACCGTGACCAAGAACTCCACTTCCTTGAGCGCCGCCAGCACCATCTTCGCGTCACCATAGGAGTTCACCGGGTTGGTGGCGTTGCAGATGAGCGCGCGCACCTTGTACGGGTCTCCCGTGAGGATGGCCTTGAAGACGCTGGGACCATGGGCTTCGCAGAACCATTCGGTGGGAAGCGTCTTGCCCCACTTGCGAACCGCATTGTCCGAGATCTTCTGATATCCCGGCCAGCTGGTCAGCTTGAACTTGTTCGAGCCGATCTGCTTCGCCTTCATCTCCTCGGGCAGGCACTCGTTGGCTTCCATCTCCTCATCAGTGAGGAAGTTGAGCGCCGGTCCGGGCATGCCGTCGCCACCGGGAACGTCCAGGTTGCCGCAGATGGCACGGCACAGCGCCAGCGCATGCGATGCGGTGGTGGAGGTGGAGCCGTTCTGGTCCCACGTGCAACCCCACTGGATGCAGCCGGGCTTGTTCATAGCGTAGAGGCGCGCTGCTTCGCGGATCTTGTCCGGCTCCAGCCAGGTGATCTCAGAAGCCCATTCAGGCGAGTAGTCGATCATGTGCTGCTGGAGCTCTTCGAAGCCGTCGCACCACTGATTCACGAATTCGAAGTCGTAGAGGCCTTCGAAGATGAGCGTGTGCAGGATGGCCAGCGCCAGCGCCGCATCAGAGCCGGGGCGCAGCGGAAGCCAGAGATCGGCCTTGGAAGCCGTCTCAGAATAGCGCGGATCAACGACGATGATCTTGAGGCCTGCCATCTGGAGGTCGGTGTAGCCGTGCATGCCGCCCAAGGTGGAGGCAGCCGGGTTCATGCCCCAGAGGATGAGGCTGCGAGCAGCGCCCAGATCCGTCTCGAACGGAGACCAGCCAGCAACGCAGGTCTCAGCCATGAACGTGGGGATCCAGCACAGAAGCGCGTTATGGAAGCCGTTCGGCGTGCCGAACTGGTTCAGGAAGCGCCTGCGCGCCCAGTCGTCGGTGCGGGTGGTGCCACCGGCAGATGCCACGTATTCGGCACCGGATTCCTGCTTGATCTGGTTCAGCTTGTCGGCGACCTCTTGAATGGCCTGGTCATATGGGATCTGCTCCCATTTGCCTTCGCCCTTCTCCCCCACGCGCTTGAGCGCATGGTTGATGCGGGCTGGGTGGTTCACGTGCAAAAGGGCGCTGGTGCCACGGCAGCACAGGCCGCCTTGGCTGGAGTAATCAGGATCTCCTTCGATCTTGATCACATCCCCGTCCTTGACATAGGCAAGAACGCCGCAGTTCGCATGGCAGAAGTAGCAAAGCGACTTCACCATCTCGACTCCCTCTGCGTGGATATCGATCTCCGCCATATACCTTCCTCTCTACTTCTCGTTGAACGAGCGCAAGGGTGCATCTCATTTCCCCTGGCGATCCTCACGCCCATGCATCCTTCGGATTATAGCGCGCGCTCCCCTGATCGAAGCGGGTCGATCTTCGTGGTATATTCGCAGCGGCAAACGGCAGATCATAGCGATGAGGAAGGGTTGGCGGATGAAGGACCACCTGTTCACGTTCATGGGAACGGCTGCGGGATGCGGCGTGCCCTCCTTCTTCTGCGACTGTCCGGCTTGCACCGAAGCGCGCGCTGATCCTACCCTTGCGCGCGGCGACTGCGGCGTCATGATCCGCCGGGCAGGCTTGCCGGAAGCGCAGACGCCCACGCTTCTCATCGACACGCCACCCGATGCGCGCCATCAGCTTCTGCGCGAGGGCGTGCGACACGCAGATGAGGTCCTGTTCACCCACTGCCATTTCGACCACATCGGTGGCTTGGGCGAATACGAATATCTGGTGGGGCTCGTGCGCGGTGGGCAACCCTTGCCCGTCTATGCATCGCCTGCTGCGCGCGATGGCATCATGGCGGAGTTCCACTACATGGACTACTGCCTGGACTTCACTGCGCTCAAACCCTTCGCAACCCACGAATTCGACGGCGTCCGCTACACGGCGCTGCCCGTGACGCATGCGCCAGGCACGTATGGATATCTGATAGAGACGGATGAGGTGCGCTTGTTCTATGCGTCGGATACCGGGCCGCTGCCCCCAGAGACGGCGCGCGCGGTGGCAGGCGTGGACATCTTGGCCATGGACGCCACGTTCTGGAAGCGCAACTGGAACGCAGACGCGCACCACAGCGTGCAGGAATGCATCGAAGAGGGGCTCGCACTGGAGGCGAACACCATCTACCTGACGCATCTGTGCATGCACTATGACGAGCCCATCACCTATGCCGAGCTCACGGACTACCTCAAGCGCTACGATGGACGAGTGAAGGTGGCTTTGGACGGCATGACCTTCCCCATCTGATCTTGTACCACCTTCGGTCTCGTCTGTAGCAGAGGTGCAACATCTGGTTGATGTGGGTGCTGGCAACAGCCAGCACATATGAAGGTAGTGTCCTTTGCATGAACATGCAAAGGACATAGCAAACATGAAGCAAAGTTGGTGGCGCGTCTCACGATGCGCATCCATCCGTGCCGCCAGTTGGCGGCACCCACGAGAATCGAGAGCCGGTACATGAGAAGATATAGCGTGCTCCCAAACATATGCCCATAAGGGGCGATATAGAATGGGGGCCCATAGACGATGAGACAGATGATGCGAAAGGGAG
>CANODU010000020.1 GCA_947565185.1 uncultured Eggerthellaceae bacterium
TTTAATCATCTAATCGATTTTTAGCGAAGCAGATTACTCTTTCGAGCACATCTTTCCTCAACATGTCCGCATGTTGTTGAGAAGATGACATCTTAAGCGCCTGGATCCTTCGGCGAACGGCGCAATGAGAGCATGAGGCGTGCATGCATGTCGCTTCTGATACGCTCTCCAGCCAGAAGAAGTGACCCGTGAGCATGCATGCTAGAATCCGATGAAGACCGCACGAGATGCATTCCTTCGAAAGGGCTCAGACCATGGCACGAGACGTTGCATACACTGACGAGTACTTCCAGATCATCCAAGACGCTGACGGGGACATAGCCAGCAGGCGCGCTGCATTCGCCTACATGATGGCCTCCACCGCCATCGTCCACCACCAGGTGGTAGCCTCCACCTTCGTCCCGAAGCTCTTCAGCCAAGAGGTCTATGACCTCATGCGCACCTCCGCTGAGATGACCCATGCCATCCTCTGCAAGGTGATGCAGCGCTATCTGGATGATCCCGCCTACCGGGAGCTCTTCGATTTCGATGAGCGCTTGCGCGAGCTCATCCTGCTGCCGCGCGGCTACGATTCGCTGATCCCCTTTGCGCGGGTGGATACCTTCATCGATGAGGACGCGCTCACGCTGGCCTTCTGCGAATTCAACGGTGACGGGTCTGCGGGCATGAACGAGAACCGGGAGATCACGAACTCCATCAAGGATTCCGAAACGCTTCGCACATTCGCTCAAGCGCATAAGGTGTGCGGCTGTGACCTGTTCGAGCCGTGGGTAGATGCCTTCTGTCGCATCTATGACACCTACGTGCATAAGGTGGACTCCCCGCGCTTCGCCATCTGCGACTACTTGGAGAACGGCGTGGTGGATGAATTCCATGTGTTCGCCGACCTCTTCCGCGCGCGTGGCATAGCATGCGAGGTCTGCGACGTGCGAGAGCTCACCTTCAACGGAGATCAGCTGCTCTCCCCCACGGGTCATGAGATCAACGCCATCTGGCGGCGCTGCGTCACCAACGATGTCATCGATCACTGGAGCGAATCGCTTGACCTGATCGACGCAGTCCGCCATGAGAAGGTAGCGCTCATCGGCAGCTTTGCAGGACACATCATCCATGACAAGCAGATCTTCGACGTGCTCATGAAGCCCGAGACCACGAGCATGCTGACCGCTGATGAGATCTCCTTCCTAGAGCAAACCATACCCCAGACCGCCTTTCTTGATGAGGCTGAGGTGAACCTGGCGCAGATACGCCAGAACAAAGACCAGTGGATCATCAAGCCGGCCGACCATTACGGTGCCGACGAGGTGCACGCAGGTCTGGAATGCACGCAAGAAGCATGGGAGGAGCTCATCGGCCGCTTCGCTAACAGCGCGTCAGGCACGCCCTTCATCGTGCAGCGCTACATCCGGCCCTACAAGTCCAAGACGCTGCCACCAGATACGGGGATCTTGGAGATGCCTGATGGTGAGATATCCGATGTGCCCGTGCTCTACAACAATCTGAATGGCCTCTATCTCTATGACGGTCATTTCCAGGGCGTATTCTCAAGACTGGGACCCCATCCCACCATCTGCAAGCAGAATGACGGGATGACCGCAGCCACCATCTGGGTTGATGCTAACGTACAAGATGGGTTGGAGCTCTAAGTGCAGAAGACGGCACAGAAAAGGGTCTTGCAGATCCTGACATCAGCAGCGCTTGCCATCACCTACATCGCCATCGGATTCGCCATCTGCGCGGGGTTCCCGCAGATCACGCGGAACCTCTCCTCAGATAACAGCGCCTTTAGCCTCTCGCCCTATGACCATGATGATCTCATAGAGCTGGCCCTGACCACCAGGGACTACACCGTTGACGACTTCGGGCGAGAAGCCTTCGGAGAAGCGGGTGCACAAGCTTCTTTGGCACAAGAAGTGCTAGATCGGGCAAAAAGCTCTGCCGATCCCACATCTCCCACTGCTGATCGCTGGAGCGATGAGGCGCGTGCCATCTTGGACGAGGATGCTGCCCACGACCCTTCGCCTGATGTCACCATGGAGAAGCTCGCTGCTGCAGACGAGCAGTATGCGCTCACCACCGCTGCCCTTGAGCACTTAGATGAGGTGAATCAGGTGATCTCATCAGTGCGCATGCCGCTCTTCGGATGCACGCTCATCGCAGCCTTCTGCTTGATGGCGCTCGTATTCATGTTCGGCGCGAAACCAGCCGGTCAAGCTCTCATAGCCAGCGGCTGCCTCTGCTTGAGCGCATTCGCCTTGTTGGGCATCTGGGCGCTCGTCAGCTTCGACGCCCTCTTCGCTTGGCTGCATGGTCTCTTCTTCGCAGACGAAACATGGACCTTCCCAGCAGACAGCCTGCTCATCCAGATGTATCCCGAAGGATTCTGGGTGGGCATGGGAATGTGGTGGCTGGGCGCAAGCTGCGTGGTTGCCGTGGCCAGCATCGTCATCGGCGCCACCATCGTCTGGCGCGGACGCATGCAGGACGAGAAGCCTCGCCCACCCGCCGGCCTTCAAGCCTGACCTTCGTAGATGCCGCTTACGCGTCATCTACGGTACGCATGGCTTTCCGTAGATGCGCAGCCCATCTGAGGAGATGCCGCTCACGCACCGAAGACGAGGGCAGAGGTAGCATCCATGCGCGCCAAGATGTCCTCCCGTGGCAGCAGCTGGATGGACTCGAACAAAGGTGGGGACACCTGATTCCCACAGACTGCCACACGCAGAGGCTGGAAGAGGAGCTTCGGCTTGATGCCCGCCGCCTCCCCAGCATCCCGACATGCCTGCTCAAGCTCTTCTGCCTCCCACGGAATTGATCCATCAGCCAAGATCGAGCGGCAAAGCGCCAGCGATTCATCAGCGCACGCTCCCTCTTTGCGCAAGACCTTGCTCACGCTCTTCTCGTCCAGCACGACATTCGGACCCCAGAAGAGATAGGCAAGCTTGTCCGGGAGCTCGTTGAAGGTGGTCTGGCGCTCGATGATGAGCGGATAGATGCCCTCATACCACCCGCGTCGATCCGCCACATCGGCCAACAACCCTTGCCATTCCTCGCCGGGCACGTCTTCCCAGGGTGCGAGCAAGCTAGCCAGCCGCGCCCTTTGAGCGTCCTTGTCCAAGCTTGGCACGATCTGCGCACCCGTGCCTGCGCTCTTTCCCAGATGATGCGCGAATGCAAGCCAAGGAGCAGCCTCATCCAGCCACGCTCCGGCATCCATCTCCCGGATGTAGACGCCATCCAACCAGGTGAGCTTCTCCTCATCGAAGACAGCATCCTTCTTGGAGATGCGGTCCAGACTGAACTGGCTCGTCAGCACCTCGCGCGGAATGACCGTGGTCTCGCCATCCAGCGACCAGCCCAGAAGCGCCAGGTAGTTCACCATGGCATCAGCCACGAAGCCTCTATCCCGATAGTCTTCCACATTGGTGGCCCCATGACGCTTGGAGAGCTTCTTGCCATCAGGACCCAAGATCATGGGCAGATGAGCGAAGGTGGGCACCTTGAATCCAAGCGCTTCATAGATGAGGATCTGGCGCGGCGTATTGGAGAGGTGGTCATCGCCGCGGATGACATGGGTGATGCCCATGTTCGCGTCATCGCAGACCACGGCGAAGTTATAGGTAGGGCTGCCATCGGAGCGCACCAGGATGAGGTCATCCATCACATCCGCTGGGAATGACACATCTCCATAGACCGCATCATGAAAGGTGATGGGACCGTGATCATCGGGCGTGCGCAAGCGCCAAACATGGGGCTCGCCTGCCGCTATGCGTGCAAGCGCTTCGTCTTCAGGGATATCCCGGCAATGCCCGTCATAGCCCGCATAGCCGCCTTCAGCCTTCTCGGCCTGAGCGCGACAGGCATCCAAGCGCTCCTTAGAACAGAAGCACGGATAGGCCGCCCCCGTAGCCTTGAGGCTTTCCAACGCCGCCTCATAGGTGGCGCCACGCTCCGTTTGGAAGTACGGACCAACAGCACCGCCCACGCCAGGCCCCTCATCCCAATCCAAGCCCAGCCACTTCAAGGCGCGCAGGATGATCTGCGTGTTCTCCTCTGTAGAGCGCTCAGGATCCGTATCCTCTATGCGAAGGATGAAAGCACCCCCGCATGAGCGCGCGAACGCCCAGTTGTAGATGGCCGTGCGCGCACCTCCCAGGTGCAGCTTGCCCGTAGGCGAAGGCGCGAAGCGCACGCGCACGTCTTTGGTCTCATTCGTCATCTGAGGGTTCTCCTTCCAAGACTGCTTTCAGATATAGTAAGACAAGCTGCGCGGCATCTGCATCTTGCGGATGTCCTGCGGACACCTTCTGCATGGGCACGATGACCTTCTCCTTCTCGGGAAGGTAGCGCCCGCCCGCGCGCTTCAAGCGGATCCGCTGCTCCCGATCGAGCGTTGCCCCCTCCACATTCAGCTTGCCTGCGGAAAGCGAGATGTTCGCGATGCCTGCGCCTGCTGCGTACGCGCGCAGCCGCGCCTTCTGGAAGAGGCTCTCTGCCTCCGGTGGCAGATGCGGGTGAGCTTGGGCAAGCTCTGCATAGACGCTCTCCACATCCTCGGGCGCATAGGCGCTGGCCACCTTTCGATACCACAGCACGCGCTCAGGAACGTCCGGGATGAAATCCGCCGAGAAGTACGTGCGCCCAGGCAGATTCACCGTGATGTCAGAGAGGTCGCGCTGGACCCGCGCTTTCCCATCGGGAGATTCACGCACCTCTTCCACAGCTTGATTCAGCATCTGAGAGAACAGATCGAAGCCCACAGCGCTCATGTTCCCCGACTGCTCAGCCCCCAGGATATCCCCTGCTCCCCGGATCTCCAAGTCCTTGAGCGCGATGCGCATGCCGCTGCCCAGATCCTGATTGTCCGCAAGCGCTGTCAAGCGCGCGTGCGCATCCTCGGTGAGATAGGCATCCTCGGGGAACATGAAGTACGCGTAGGCCTGCGTGGCAGAGCGTCCCACGCGCCCCTTCAGCTGATACATCTGGGACAAGCCCAGCCGCTGCGAATCTTCGATGATGAGCGTGTTGGTATGGGGATTGTCGATGCCGCTCTCGATGATGGTGGTAGCCACGAGCACATCCAGCTCCCCCGCGGCGAAATCCTCCATGACGCGTTCCAGCTCATCTTTGGACATCTTCCCGTGCGCGATGCCAACGCGCGCCTCCGGCGCCACGGCATGAACGCGCTGCGTAGCATCGTCGATGGTCTTCACCCGATTGCTCACGTAATAGACCTGCCCCTTGCGCGCCAGCTCATAGCGGATGGCAGCCGAGACGATATCCGGATCCCACTCCCCCACATGCACCTTCACGGGCAGCCGGTCGTCGGGCGGCGTCAGGATCAAGCTCATGTCGCGCACACCGGAAGTGGCCATCTGCATGGTTCGCGGGATGGGAGTGGCCGAGAGCGTGAGCACATCCACGGATTCGCGCAGGTTCTTGAACTGTTCCTTGTGGCTCACGCCGAAGCGCTGCTCCTCGTCGATGATGACCAACCCCAGATCATGCGGATTCACATCCCGAGAGAGCAGCCGGTGCGTTCCCACGAGCACATCCACCTCTCCTGCCGCAAAGCCCTCCAAGCTCTCCTTTTGCTGAGCAGGCGTGCGGAAGCGCGAGAGGACCTCAACGCGCATGCCGAAGGGCTCCATGCGCTCCTTGAAGCTCGTGTAATGCTGTGAAGCCAAGATGGTGGTGGGACAGAGGACCATCACTTGCCTCTTGTCTTGAACGCATGCGAATGCTGCTCGGATGGCCACTTCGGTCTTGCCGAAGCCCACGTCTCCGCAGATGAGGCGATCCATGGGCTTGGGAGCGGACATGTCCGCGAAGACATCTTCGATGGCGCGCGCTTGATCAGGCGTCTCTTGGTAGGGGAAGCTCTCTTGCATCTGACGCATCCACGGGGTGTCCACCGGAAAGCTATGCCCTTTGGCTTGGGCGCGGCGTGCATACACATCCACGAGGTCGAAGGCAAGCTTGCGCGTGGCCTTTCGGGCACGGGTGATGGCGCGCGACCAATCGGTGCTGTCCAGCCGCGTGATCTTCGGCTTCACGCCCTCAGGCCCCACGTAGCGCGTCACCTTATCGAACTGGTCGATGGGCAAGAAGAGCTTGTCCCCTTCGGCATAGTCCAGCTCGATGTAGTCGCGCTCCACACCGTCCATATCCCGGCGCACGATGTCCTTGAAGAGCGCGATGCCGTACGTGGCATGGACGACGTAGTCTCCAGGTGCATAGGGAAAGGTGATATCCGTGATATCCACCTTGCGCCGGCGCGTTGCATCAGCGTTCATGCGCTTCAGGTCATTGATGGATACGAGAGCTATCTTGGCCTTGGGGATGACGAGCCCAAGCGGGATGTCCTCAGCCGTCACGTTCACCACGCCTCGCGCCAAGCCTTCATCCTGCGTCCCATCCACTGCTTTGATGGGCAAGCTCTGATCCACGAAATCCAGCTCCATAGCAGCACGGGCGCGCGCGTCAGGAGCCGAGAAGATGCAAAGATAGCGTGCCTCCACCCACGTGCGCAGCTTGGCGAAGAGCCGCTCCGGCGCTCCCGCAACATCGGTGCGCTTGACAGGTACCTCATCATCTGACGTCGACCCTACCTGCATGATGGAAGCGTACGTGGCACGCACGCCTTGGCCGAAATCGACCGTGAAGACAGGCTTGTACAGATCATGAGTGGGAAGCTCTGAGGCTTTCAGCTTCTCTTCCACCTCCGCAAGCGCATTGGTCATGTTGTCGATGAGAGAGCGGGGCTCGACGAGCGCGCACATGCATCCGCTGCCAACGTAATCGCCGATGGTGGCCGTCTTGTCATAGGCATAGGGCAAAAGCGCCTCTGCCCCTTCGAAGCGCAAGCCGTCTTCTGCCTTGGTGAACAACAAGCGCGCTTCCTTGTTCGTGAGCGCCGGCTTCTCAAGCGCCTCTTTGACATGGATAAGCGTCTGGGCATCCAGAGGAAACTCTGTCACGGGGTAGATATCCACGCGCGAAAGAGGAGAGATGGATTGCCCCGTGGCAGCTATGATGCGCCGGATCTCCTCTAATTCATCTCCGAAGAAGTCCATGCGGACAGGATGCGGCATGTTCGCCGGGAACACATCCACAACACCGCCATGGACCGCAAAGGTGCCCGGACCATCCAACTCCCCGGTATTGTCATAGCCCATCACCTCAAGCTTTGCACGCAGGCCCTCCAAGTCCACCACATCTGCCACCACGCCATCCGCCAGGTCATCCCCCACCTTCAAGGACAGCGGCTCCTCGATATGCGCGTGAGCAGGCGGGAGAGCCCGCAAGAGGGATTGCGCGCTGGCCACGACGATGACGTGCTGGCCGCTGGCAAGCCCGTGGAGCGATTCTAAGCGCTGCGCGATCACGCGCACGTCTGCCTTCGCGCCCACACCAGGCACGTCACGCCTCTCAGGGAAGCGCAGCACCTGCCCATCTCCCACATAAGCACGAAGATTGCGCGCGAAGGCATCTGCCGCCTCTTCACCTGAGACGACGACGAGCGTCGGCTGAGGCCGATGAGCGAAGCGCGCCGCCACGAGCAGCGGGCGAGCAGATGCCGCTACCCCCAAGGATGCATCTTCGCCCGCATCGAGCTTCCCCCAGAAGGCATCCACGCACCCCGATGCAGCAAGCCGCTTCTCTATGGGATCTATGAGCATGGGATCCTCATATCCTGGACATCCTGAATAAGAATGCCGTTCGTGGCACGGCGTCCGTCATCGTGCGTCATCTTCGGCCATGACATGGTGCCACCCCGGCTCTATGGGTTCTTGGCTGAACGCACATCGAACCTCATGGCCGCGCAGGACCAGGTCTGCTAAGACAGCGTCCACCAGATGCGGCAGCGCATCGAAGACAGGTTGCGAAAGGCCGATGGTGACCACCTCAGGAGATCGGTTCATCACCTGCATGCCGAAGCAGCGCCCTTCGGCCTCATAGCCCAAAAGCCCCGCCGCATCGAAGACATCCACGAGCTTCAGATCATGCAAGCTGGCCATAGCACCCGAGTGTCGCGCCATATCCTCTGGTTCGAAGGAGAAGACCGTGCCCGGCGCCTCTTCGGTTCCATCCACGGCATCCACGGTGACCAGATAATCCGCACACCTGACCTTGTCCACCATGGACAGGCTCATGCATCCCACGTCCAAAAGCTCCACTTCCGGGGGCAGGATGTAGGAGGATATGAGCTCATCGAAGACCGCAGGTCCCACTCCATCATCCATCATGAGGCGGTTGCCCACGCAGAAGATGCAAACGCGCTCAGACGACGACATAGGGCCTCCAGCTCAGGTTATACCACGTGGCCAGTGCGATCATGATGGCTCCCCCGATGGCGCATCCGATGGCCCAGGCACGCTCATGCTTGAGATAGGTCTGACGGCTCGTTCCCTTCGCATCTGCGCGATGAGCAGCGATCGGCTGCGCCACGATGGAGAATGCGATGGTGATGCCCAGAAGCATGACGAACATGAGGATGGCGATGATGATGGATAGCGGTGTGGGGGCCTCATAGGCCGCATAGAAGACGTTGTCAGCCAGAAGCCACGCGGGATAGTACAAGATGGTCACCCAGAAGCCATGGGCCGGTCCCCATATGGGCGGCAGCAAGAGCGCGCCGATGTTCACGCGCGGAAGCCCCTTCATGAAGACCTCTTCGCGCTTCACCTCTTCATCTGTCAATGCCGCCATCGCGTCTCCTTGCACGGGGGATGATGACCTCCGGAGCGCGCAAAAGCGAGGTTCGTGTCAAAGACGGCGCCGAAGGCATCGGATCTGTCTCAGGTATTCTACTACCTGAGACACGACATCCACTTTCGTACCCGGATCATCGGCCCACCTCACCGGCAGCTCGCAGATCTTCACGCCATCGCGCTCGGCTCGCAAGAGGAGCTCGATGATGAAGAACCAACCGTCATCAGCTCCGCCCGATGCCAACGTCTCCTCTATCAGGCGCTCCACCACATCCCGCCGGAAGAATTTGAATCCGCAGATGGAATCCGTTGCCTTGAGGCCCACCGCTGCTTTGAGGACGAAGGTGAGTCCGTGAGAGGTCACGTTCCGATACCATTTCCGTCCAGTGGTCACCGAATCCGCCGCCAAGCGCGATCCGTTCACCATACCAAGGTCAGGATCTGCTTCGAAGAGGGCTATGACCTCATCCAAGTGACGCACATCCGTGGAGAGATCGATATCCATATACCCCACGACCGGGCTCTCGTTGGCAGCGATGCCTGCTTGGAAGGCTACGCCGACGCCCTTGCGCTCAAGGCGGATATAGCGCACGACCGCATGCTCTGAAGCAAGCTGACGCGCGATGGCCTCTGTGCCGTCTACAGAAGCGTTATCCACGATGGTGAGCTGATAGCTCTGAAAGCCCGTCTCATCGAAGTGGCGCATGGTCCCCTCGACGCCCCTGAGCAGGCGATCCTCTTCGTTATAGACGGGAAGGATGATGTTCAGATACGGTGCCACAAGATCCCCTTTTGCCATCAGAAGACCGATGCCAGATAGCGCAGGTCCTCGATCACCTCATCTGCAGGACGGGTGGACGCCTCCAAGGAGATGAAGCCCGCATAGCCGCACCGATCAAGGGCGTCTGCAAGCTCTGCATGAAGCGCGCGCTGCTTCAAGGGCGCAAGCCCTGGTTCGCTGATATGCACATGGCTCACATGCGGCAAAGCGCTTACCACATCCTCTACACTCTCTCCGTTCTCGATCATGGTCCCCGTGTCCAGGTTCAGCGCCATGCCCGGCGGGAACCCGAGCGCTTCCAGAACATGGAGAGCGTCTGAAGTGGAGTTCATGAAGTTCGTGTGATAGAGAGGCGGATTCGCTTCCAAAGCGAATACGACGCCTTGCTCATGGGCCGCCTGCGCACAGCGGCGCAAGAAGGGATAGGCATCCTCTGCGCTCTTGCCTTCGGGAATGGAGCGGTTACGCGGACATCCGAAGACCATGCTCTGAGCGCCAATGGCATGAGCGAACGCTGCCGCGCGCTCCGTCACGCCCAAGAGCGCTTGGGAGCCTGCTTCGCTGAAGATGCTCTCATCGCGCCCGCGCCAGATGCTCTGGATGCTGCAGCCCTGAAGCCCATGCGCTGCATGGATGTCCTCCATGATCTGGGTTGCTTCTTGGTCGTGATCATACGGGTCCTGAGGAATGAGCCGCGTGGGAGCCACCTCAAGGCCAGCGAACTGCAGATGCGCCATGGCTTGCAAGACGCGCATGTCATCATGTGAGGTCCAACCGATGTTGGATGCAGCCAGCTTGAACCTAGGCATCTTGGCTCCTCACGAACGCCTCCAGCCCGGAAAGCGCCTCATCCTTCGCTATGAGATAGTCTGGATCATGAGCGCCACCGGGACCATGGATGCTGCGCATGTCGAAGCTCTTCGGCGCTCCTGGCAGATGGCATGTCCACTCCGTTTTGTAGATATGCTTGAAGACCTCTCCCGCTGAGAGCGGCTCCACAGAGATGTTGAGGACATCCCAGCCCTGCGCGAGCGCGGTCTGGATATCAGACCAGAGGCGTGCAAGGTCATAGAACTGAAAGCACGATCGGCTGTCCGTGAAGCAAAGCGCATTGAACGGTGCCGCGCGAAACGCTGCTTCCAGCGCTTCCCTATCCGCGCCCTCTCGCACGCGCCAGAACCCATCTGCGCCGCGCTCATAGCTCTCCTGTACGAGCGGGATCTGCTCTTTGAGCTCTGCATGCTTCGCATCCGTGAGCGCTGTGGGTGTGCGGTGGGTGAGGTCGTAGATGAAGTTCTTCTTGAGGCCTGCACCATAGAGCGCCGGCAGGCGCACGATGAGCGCATTCGGATGGTCAGCGCGCACCCACCTCTCCAAGAGAGCCCGGTCATAGCCATACGCATCCGACTTTGGCGCATCGGGGGCATCCCGCTCCGTCTTGCCGCTGCTCTGAGCGAACACGCACACCGATGAGATGAGCACGGTCTTGGCAGCACCTATGGCATTGATGTTCTCTCGCGCCGCCTCCATGACGGCAAGATCGGCCTCAGGATCCGCATTGGCAAGATACATGGCTGCAGGCACGCCCGCGTAGACCAACAGATCCGGATGGGTGCCATAGGCCTCTTGCACGTTGCTTGCGTGGACCGCCATGCTGAAATCATGCACGTCCATGAGGTTGCTGCCCACGAACCCGGTGGAGCCCACGAGCACATCGCGCAGATGCTCTTCCGTCACAGGCGTCGCACCCCCTTCGCCGTGTACGAGCGCTTCCTATACGTGAGGTCGATCAGCATCTGCAGGTATTTGATCATGAGCGCCAAGATGCAGAACAAGCCAAAGAAGCAGATGGTGAAGAAGAATACGGTGGTGAGCCAACCAGAGATGGCGATGCCTGTTACGAACATGGTGATGGCATAGGCGATGATGACGAGAGCCACGATCATCATGAAGCCAGCCAAGCCAATGGTGATCCGGTATCCCGTCTGGGTGAACAAGATGAGCGAATCCATGGCAGTGCGAACGCGCGTGCCTCTGTCATGGATGATATGCTTGCCGGCGGTAGGCTCGTAGACGATGGCGGCCGACGGAAGCCCGATGCTGGCATAGACCGCCTTGCGATACGGGATGATGCTCACTGAGCTGGCCGCGCGGTTGATAGCACGGCGGCTCACGATGCGGAAGCCCTCGGTCATGAGCTTCGCATCCGTATGGGCCGAGCGGTTGAACACCGCATAGTAGAGACGAGATGTGAGCGGACCCTTCGCATCCGGCACGCCGCTCACCACATCGAAGCCCTCTTTGCACTTCTGGAAAGCGCGCATGATGTCCTCAGTGGTGTAATCCACTGAGGCGGCATCCATCTCAACCACGAAATCCCCGATGGACAGATCCACGCCAGCGGTCATGGCTGTCTCGAACCCGTGAGGGCGACTCAGATCCAGTACCGAGAGCTGTACGCCCGATGTCCGGTCGGCAGCGATGGTGGCAAGCGCCGCTTCCACATCATCGGAGGCATGCATGGGGGCAGCATCGTTCACGCAGATGATCTCTGCCTTCTCGAAGCCATCCTTCAAGAATGCGGCCATGTTCAAAAGCACATCCCCTGCATCATGAGCGCTCTCATTCACGTAGATGACAGCGGACACGAACGCCAACTCCTGCTCTTTCATCCCAACAGCACCTCATCTAGGTCATAGACGGTATTGATCTTGCCTGAAAGCACTGACACCATGGTAGGCTCCTGCGAATGCACCCGGATCACCGTGGGGCGCGAATCATCCACCTCCGATGCGGAGAGGATGGGCTTCATGGAATAGAGGGAGCGCTCATAGGAGAATCCGTAGACAGGCTTCAGATACTTCTTGGCCAAGGATGCCATGAAGCGATACGACGTCATGGGCTTCGCCGTGCATTCATTGCAATTCCCGAGGCTCGATGGCGTGCAATAGCCTGGTTCAACCTCAAGCTGGCACGGGAAGGTGGGCAGCGCATCATAGGAGGTCTCATGCGGCGTGAAGGTAACGGAGGTGAGCGAATGGAGGCCTGTACAGCCGAAGGGCATGATGGAGAAGAACGGGCCATCCATGACCGTGATGCCAACGCCTTTGAGGGCATCTTCGGGCTTGCAGAGGATGATCTCGCATTTCTCGTACTTGATCTTGAACGGCTTGAAGCCGGCAGCTTCCATGACCTCATTCACCGAAGCATAGGTGGCATTGAGCAAGAATCCCGATGTGAAGGAGCGCCCATCAGAGGTCCTCACGCGATACGCATCCGATCCGCGCTCCACCTGAACAACGTTCGCAGAGAACTCCAGGCGCACGGAACCCGGCAGGTGAGGATCGGATAACCTATCCACGAACCATCGACAGAGGATGTCCGCATCGTAGGTGCATTCTTCGGTGAGGAAAGCACCGTCGCAAAGCCCTGGATTGAAGTAGAGCGACGGATCCAGCCTCTGGCAGAAGATGTCCGCCGCCTCACAGAAGGAGACGAACTGATCCGCATTGGTCCAAGAGAACTCCGAAGAGGTGGCGTAGACCTGACGGAACGCATCATTGATACAGAAGGGATAATCCTCCAAGAATCGTCGATAATTCGCTGCTGACTTCGAGGCCGTATAGATGGACCGGGGATAGTGGTAGCCCTGATGGATGCGCGCTTGATTGATGTAGGTGGCGCGCATGAACGGGGCAGGATCGCGCTCCAACACCACGACCGACATGCCTCGCTCAGCGCAGAAGAGCGCTGCGTAGAGCCCATAGAGCCCTGCTCCTATGATCAGTCTGTCAAAGCGATCTTCCATCCCGCTCCCTCATGAGCTCCTAGCGCACACCCGATGCTTTCGTGCCTTGGAAAAGGCCCCAAAGGATCCTGTGCTGTGCGACCCATTATAGACGCCCGCTCACCCCTTCCACGAAAAGAACGGCGACGCCGAAGCGCCGCCGTTCTCATCACGTACGCGAGCTTGAGCTGTCAGCTACTTATCCTTGGAGGGGTTCATGTCCTCGCCGACGATATTGTGAAGCTCAGGGTCGTACACCAAACCGCCATGCTCTTTGTGGATGAACATGAGCTTGGTGGGTGCGAAGCTCTCCACGTTCGCCAAGTAGATGTGGATGAACATGAAGATGATGAACACGAACATCAGGTAGTAGTGGATGATGCGCATGCTCATGGCGCCGCCGACGAAGTTCACGGTGGCCGCGAACGGACCCATGTCCATCACCGGTGCCCAGATGCACATGCCGGTCCACCACATGATGAGGATCAGGATGGGGATCAGCAGATACGACAGCTTCTGCGGGACGCCCAGCTTTGCTCCCAGCGGATGATCCTTCTTGAGGAACAGGTAGTACTTGATCCACTCCAGCGCCTGATGGCGATTATCCTTCTGAGGCAACCAAGACTTGTAATCCGTGTCCTGCTTGCGCGTACCGCCCGTGGGCGAGGTCTTCACGAAGAAGGCTGCGATCACGCGGAAGATCATGTTCAAGAACAGGATGCAGCCGAACAGCACGTGAGAGCCGCGGCAGATGCCCATGATCCCAGGGATGAACGGATAGTGGATGATGAAGCCCGAGAAGATGAGCCACACCATGCTGATCAGGTTGATCCAGTGCGTCACCACGAAGATCATCGGGTGCGCTTCGCGATAATGTGCGAGATGTGCCATTTACTTCACCCCCCAAGGGCTGGTGACGGTCTTGAACGTCTTGCCCGTTGCGGGTTCGGTGATATGCACGGCGCAGGCGGTGCAAGGATCGAACGAGTGGACAGTGCGCAGCGCGTTGATGGGCATCTCCACGTCTTGCACGGGGCAGCCGATGAGAGCCTGCTCCATGGGTCCGTGCACGCCATCAGCGTTCATGGGCGCCAGGTTCCACGTAGACGGGATGATGATCTGATATCCGTCGACGTTGTTGTTGGTGACCTTCTCCGAATGATACAGAGCGCCACGCGGTGCCTCCCAGAAGCCCGTGCCCTCGCCCGTCGTGGTGAGCGGCTCCTTGAAGTACTCCGAATCTCCGCCGGCGATGGCCTCCATCAGCTCTTGCGTCCATTCCTTCATGAGACCAGCGATGTAGAGCGTCTCGATCTGGCGGCTGGCCGTGCGGCCGAGCGTGTTCTGCAGAACAGAGAGCTGACCCGGACGGGCACCGAGCGCCACGAGCATGGCATCCACCTGCTCGACGACGAACGGGACGTTGCGCTGATACGCTGCCAGGATGCGGGCGAATCCGCCAGCCTCCATGGGCTTGCCGTCATAGGCCGGGCACTTGACCCAGCTGTAGCGGTCCTCGACGTTGTACTCGGTGAACTCCGGTTCGGTCACGAAATAAGGTGACTCGTAGGTACCGTCTCCCTTGTACCAGGAGTGTCCCATGTACTCGGTGATGAGCGGCTCTTGGACATCAGAGACGTTGAGCTCCTCATCCAGAACGCCCATGGGCAGATAGCGATGAATCATCTGCTCGGTGTAGTTGCCGCCATAGGGCCAGCCGGGACCTTCGAAGACGCCCCAGGCGATGTAGCGACCGCAGCCCTTGCCGAACGTGAGCACATCGGTGTAGGCCGGTGCGAGTGCCAGGGTGTCCTGGATCATGGTGGTGGAGACCCAATCATAGATCTCATTCACCATGGCCCACAGGTCATCCAGCTTGCTCTCTGTGGGGACGAAGGCCGTGCCGCCCGGGATGAGCGTCATGACATGCGGCATCTTGCCACCGAGAAGCGCTGCCACCTCCGACGCGCGCGCCTGCATCTTGAGAGCCTCAAGATAGTGAGCCGTGCAGATGAGGTTGAGCTCCGGAGAGAGTTTGTAGCCCTCGCCATTGTCGCAATCGAACCAATTGCCCGAGAAGATGGAGAGCTGACCGTTGGCCGCAAAGGCCTCCAGCTTCTCCTTCAGCCCGTAGAAATCCGTGTCCATGGACGTGCCTGCCGCCTGAGCCAGGTCGTAGGTGTCCGGAACGTTCGCATTCAGCGCATCCAGCGGATTGACATAGTCAAGAGCGCACAGGTTGTAGAACCAGAGGATGTGCGAATGCAAGAACTGCGCACCTTCGATGAGATTGCGCACGAGACGCGCGTTGTTGGAGATCGTGATGCCGTAGGCCTTCTCAGCAGCGATGGACGATGCGTGAGCGTGGCTCACCGGGCAAACGCCGCAGATGCGCTGCACGATCTGGGCAGCATCTTGGGGAGTGCGGTTTTGAACGACGAGCTCCATTCCGCGGAAGCATCCGCCGGAGACCCATGCGTCGGTCACGACTCCCTGCTCGACCTCCATCTCAACCCTGAGATGTCCTTCGATGCGTGTGATCGGATCGATGATAGAACGTGTCATGTTCGGCCCACCCCCTTATTCTTTCTCATAATCATTGACGACTTCATCGGCAGCCGCTGCCGCATGCTGGGTGTTCTCCTCGCAGATGGCGGGATCGAGCACCGGACCACCCGTCTTCGGATCAGCATAGACGCCGATGGACTGCTCAGGATGCGCCTCGTCCCACTTGCGGATGGGCTCGAAGTCTGCGCCGCCATCCATGCGTCCGGTCTTCTTCATGCCGAACCCATGCACGACAAGGGCAGCAGCCACGATGCCCGTGAGCACCCATGCCACCGGCTCGGGCTGGAAGTGCAGATCTCCCACGCGCAGGTCGCGGAAGCGCTTGTAGAAGGGCGCGTTCACCTGCACCCAGTTATCACCCGGGTTGTTCGGGTTCGCCTCGCAGCAGCCGATGCACGGGCTGCCAGCCTGGACGCACCAGGAGCGACGATTGTTCCACAGGGTGACGCCACACGGAGAATGCGTCTGAGGACCACGGCAACCCAAAGGATAGAGGCAGTAGCCCTTCGCCTCTTCTTCGCTGCCGAACTCGTAGACGAATTCGCCATTCTCGAAGTGGCCGCGACGCTCGCAGTTGTCATGAACCGTCTGATTGAACAGACCTGCCGGCATAGCGAAGTCATTGAGCTTGAGCAGGCCGGGATCTTGCAGCATGACGACATCCACCAGCACCGACATGATCCACTCGGGGTTCACGGGGCAACCAGGGATGTTGACGACGGGAGTCTTGATGCCCTCTTCAGCGAGGAACTGCTCCACGCCCATGGCGTTCGACGGATTCGGATGGGCTGCGCACCAACCGCCGTTGACCGCGCAGGACCCGACAGCCACGACCGCGTTCGCGCTCTCAGCTGCTTCGATGAGCGCCTCTGTGCCCACCTCGCCGGCAACGCGCAGAGCATTGCCGCCCCAAGCCTTCAGAACTGCACCCTCATAGATCAGGATGTAGTTCCCCGCTTCGATGGTCTGCGCCTTAGCTTCCTCCACCGACCAGCCAGCGGCTGCGGACAGCGTCTCTGAGTAGTTCAGAGAGATCACGTCCAGCACGACCGTTGCCACGTCCGGCGTCTCTATCTGAGCGAACGATTCCGTGCATCCCGTGCACGACGCTCCCTCGATCCAGATGACAGGATAGAGATCTCCGGATGTGGCACCGATGACAGACTTCTCGATGGCCTCTGCCACACGCGGGATCGCCATCTGCGACAAGCCTGCAGCAGCAGCCACTCCTGCGCAGAGCTTCATGAAGCTTCGGCGAGAGACTCCACGTGATTCGAGGACAGAGAACACGTCTGTCGTCTTGGCCAGATCTTCCATGTGCACACCCCCTCCAGGTGCCTCCGACTTTTACGATCAGGAAACATTTTGCTATCTCTCGAAAGATAACGGAAGGCTCATTCTCAAAAAGAGCGTCCGATCATGGCAAGCGGCGACAAAATGTTACGCGGAAATGCTCACGTAACAATCAACGGCGGGCGATGGTTTATCATCTAGCCTGCATCAGCAAAGAGAGGGGGAAGCATATGAGCCCAGACACGATATCCATCGCCTTCTTGGGGCCTTTGGGCACCTACTCCCATGAGGCTGCCCTCTATTTTGCCCAGAAACTCGGCTATCCTGAGGCAGAGCTTGTGCCATGCACCTCCTTCGATGAGGTCTTCGATGCCGTGGATCGGGCTCGAACCACCTATGGCGTCGTGGCCAAGGAGAATTCGCTGGAGGGACCGGTCACCTCTACCTTGGATAACTTCGCCTTCCGATCGAATTCGGTGATCTTGGCAGAGAAGGTCTTCGACATCCACCATAGCTTCCTCACTGCCCCCGATGCAGACACGGCCCAGATCCAGACCATTGCCTCGCATCCGCAGGGCATCGCTCAGTGCCGTCGCTACCTAAACGAGCGCTATCCGGGACGCACCACGCAGATGACGTCCTCCACAGCCGAGAGCGCACGGGTCGCTGCCGCCGATCCCACCGTGGCCGCTATCGCCAATCCCCTCGCAGCTGAGCTCTACGGCTGCACGGTGGTGGATTCCTCCATCGAGGATAACCTGGGCAATCAGACCGCGTTCGCGCTCATCGGACGCATGGGCTCAGCCCCTACCCTCACAAGCGATGCCTATAAGACCACCCTGGCGCTCTTCATGCGCACCGACCGCGCGGGCACGCTCAACATGATCCTCTCGGAATTCGCCTTCGCGAACATCAATCTATCCATGGTGCAATCCAGACCCTTGAAGCAGCAGCTTGGCGACTACATGTTCTTCATCGAATTCGAGAAGAAGGATACGGACCTTGCCGCGCAGACCGCCCTGGCGTGCCTGCGCCTGAAGCTGCGCGAGGTGAAGGTGCTGGGCTCCTATCCTATCCTCTAACCGAAGAGGTGCTCTAGCAAGATCTTCGCGCCCAAGGCTATGAGAGCGATGCCGCCGAAGATGGTGGCCGCACGCTCATAGCGCGCACCGAAGCGGTTCCCGATGGCGAAGCCCGCCAAGGAGAGCACGAACGTGGTCACGCCGATGACGAGCGCAGCCAAGCCGATGTTCATGGCAGTCATGGAGAAGGAGATGCCCACGACGAGAGCATCGATGCTGGTGGCTACCGAGAGCACCATGAGCTCTCGGATGCTGAAGGGAGCGCAAACATCTTCGTCCTCTCCTCCATGGAAGGCATCCCAGAGCATCTTGCCACCCACCATGGCGAGCAGCGCGAAGGCGATCCAATGGTCTACCGGTTCGATCAGATGCGCGAAGGTAGAACCCAACAGCCACCCGATGAGGGGCATGATGCCTTGGAAGAGCCCGAAGGAGAACGCTGTTGCGAACGCGTGCTTCCATTGGATGCGGTCGTAACAGAGCCCCTTGCAGACCGACGCAGCGAAGGCATCCATCGAGAGCCCGACGCCCACGAGGAACATGTCCATGATGATCATCTGTGCTCGCCTTGCTCGTCAGGCCCCGAAGCTGCCCGCTCACTCCCCGCTCAGGATGTCGTCGATGTTCTCTAGGCTGCGCCGGAAGTCCTTCAACACCTCATCTTCCAGCTGGTTGTATTCCGTTGACTCCAATGGCTGATATGCCGCCAGCTTATCGAAGAGGTTGTCGCGGGTGACAGGCACGTAGCGCTTCGCGGCAAGGCCCGTCTTGTACGCCTCCTCCACCGCATCGCGCGCTGCCATGTAGATATCGAACCGTGGCATGTTGGCAGAGAGCCGCACGAGCTCTGCCTTGTTGATGCCCCTCAGCGACGGATGCCTGTGCGAGATATCCATCCAGATCTCCACGCGCTCTTCAGCGGTGGGATGGTCGATGTCGATCACCGTGATGGGCTCTAGCGAATCAAGGTAGAAAGGATCGATGGAACCTTCTGTGGACGCTGTTGCCAAGACATAGACATCGGGATTGTCCACCGAAGAGCGGATCATCTCAACCGCTTCGCGGGCACCGCGGGTGAGCTGCATCATGAACAACGCCGGTCCTTCTTCACCTAGATCGAAGGAAGGCGAGGTCCACAGATCCAAGTCCTCCAATACCAGGACGCCCCCATGCTTGAACGCATCTTGCATGGAGCTCTGCTTGGGCATGACATCCGCGCGGGCGCTGATGCAGAGCACAGGAAGCCCTTGGATGTTCTCTTCCATCCGCATGTGCACCGCAGGAAGCCCCAGTTCCCCGATGGTGGCCATCACGAACCGGTTAGCATCTTCACGCACGGGAGAGCGGAACATGAGGCTGTCCATAGCGGGCATCTGCGTCAGTCCATGGCGCGCATTCAGAAGCTGCACCAGCTCTGCGAAGTCATCGTCAGCAGCCATGCCGATCCCCAAGGACCTCATAGAGGCCACCGCCTTGCCATATCCTGCCAGATTGGCGTAGGTGAGCGGCTCCTCCTCAAGGGCTAACGAGACCTCTTCAGAGGTTGGCTCATCAGCTGCCTCTGCCGCCCCATCCTTGTCCTTGGCGCCCTCATGCGGCGCGGTGAGCGCCTCCATGAGCGAGGGCAATCCGGGTAGCGCGGCAGCTCCCTTGATCTGCGCGACGCTCACAGAGCCACCAGGCAGCTTGCTGGTGGAGATATGCTCTATCTTGAAGTTGGCATCTTCGGCTCCCAAGATATCCTCAGAGATCATCTGAGCCATCTCTTCGAGCTCTGTGCGGGACAGCCCACATTCCTCCAGCTTATCTAGCGCCAGCTCTTGCAACATGTTGGAGCACATGCGCACTTCATCGTGGGAGAGATAGGGCTCCATCTTCTCGAAGATGTATTCGGCCAATGAACGCTCTTTGGCCGCGCATGCAAGCGCCCACGCCTGCTTGAGCCCAAGCACTGCATCCTCTGCTGGCGCCTCTTCCTCTTTCGATGAGCGTTCGAAGGCCGCCAAGTATAGATACATGCTGAGCAGGTCATCACCCGATTCGCTGGCCCGTTGAGCGCGGTCGAGGAAATCTGCGACGCTCCCGGCGCCACTGCCTGCGCGATCCTCATGTGAGCGCGCGTCGTTCTGTCCATTCATATCTGTCATTTCCGAACCTCTCATGGTTTCGATGCGCGATGTTTTAACAGCGTATTCTATCTCACAGGGCGGCAGATGTATACGAACATTCGTTTGTGCTTTGCCCATGCATAGAAAATCATCACGAGCTCATCATGCAAAGGGGTGTATCTCATGCACGCCGCGGCGCGCCATCACACCCAATCCAGGATCTGCCAGCCGCGCTCGCGCGCCATCTCCGCCAGCTTCCCATCCGGCGTGACCGCGCACGGCTCCTTCGCCGCCTCCAGCATCTTGAGATCAGAGAAGTGATCCCCATAGGCCCAGCCCAGCTCCCAACAGCCCTGCCCGAAATAGGAATCTGCGAATTGCGTCAGCACCGTGAGCTTCGCGGGACCCTCCGTGGGCAGGCCATCCACCTCTTGGGTGTAGCGTCCCTCATCGTCTATCTTCATCCGAGAGGCTAATGCGAACTGGATGGGGTGCTCCGTCATAGCTGAGGCGATGATGGGCTCGAAGCTGGCAGAGACCAAGACCACCGCATGGCCCGCTTCCAGATGCGCGAACATGCAGGCATCGGCATCCATGCGGAAGAGCGGCTCCACGCGGTCATGGTAGAAGCGACAGAGCTGCTCGTTCACCTCATGAGCGGGCATGCCCGCAAAGGCGGAGAACACGCGCGTGCGCACGCCCTCGTCATCCCGCGGCCGATTGAACTTGTACGCCAAGCCCCAGCATCCGATGCGGAAGAGCTTATAGAGGGAGAGCTTTCCCTTGCGCGAGAGCACGTTCACCAGCTTCTTGGGCGATGAGCCGGAGATGCAGGTGCCATCGAAGTCGAAAGCGGCGATCTTCACGGGATCTTGGGGCGACGGCTGGGGAAAGGATGTGATCAGGCGCTCTGCGGCCAAGGCCTCCGGCGCCACGCGCACCACGCCTGTAGGCAAGAGGGTCTCATCGGGGCAGGGATCGAAGGCGTCGGCACACGCAGCACCTGTGCCCTCATGAACATCCCCCACCTTCGTGTATCCGCGCTTCGGCACGCTCATCTCTTTCGCTCTCGGCGCAGGTGCGCTCGCCTTCTGCGCACCGGCACGCTCTCATGACATCTCTTCGAATTGGGAATTATACAGTTCGGCATAGCGACCGCCGGCCGCGAGGAGCTCTTGATGCGTTCCCGCTTCGACAACGGCTCCCTCATCCATCACGACGATGCAATCAGCATCCTTGATGGTGGAGAGCCGGTGCGCGATGACGAACGAGGTGCGCCCGCTCATGAGATTGTCCATGGCCTCCTGGATCTTGGCTTCCGTGCGCGTGTCAACGGAGCTGGTGGCTTCATCCAAGATGAGCATCCGCCTATCGGCGATGAGCGCACGAGCGATGGTCAAAAGCTGCTTTTGGCCAAGGCTGATGTTGGATGCCTCCTCATCTATGACGAAGTCGTAGCCGCCGGGCAGCGTCTTGATGAAGTGATCGGCGAAGGCGCGCTGGGCTGCCTGCTCCACCTCTTCATCGGTGGCGTCTAGGCGCCCATAGCGGATATTCTCCCGAATGGAACCGCTGAACAGCCACGTGTCCTGCAAGACCATGGCGAACAGGCTCCGCGAATCATCTTTGGAGAAGCGGATGAGGTCCACGCCACCGATGAGGATCTGACCTGAGGTCACATCATAGAAGCGCTCCAAGAGCTTCACGATGGTGGTCTTGCCCGCGCCGGTGGGGCCGACGATGGCCACGGTCTGGCCCTCATCCACGTGGATGCTCAAGTCTTCTATGACCGGATCTGCCGCATCATAGCCGAAGGTGACATCATCGAAGCGCACATCGCAGGAGATGCCGTCGGAGATGTGCGTGGGCTCCTCTGCGGGCATCTCCGGCTGATCGATGAAGGCGAAGATGCGCTCGGCAGCCGCGGCCAGCTGCTGGAGCACGTTGCTCACCTGCGCCAGCTGAGTGATGGGCTGCGTGAAGTTCTTCACATACTGGATGAATGCTTGGATATCACCCACCGTGATGGTCCCCTGCACAGCCAGAAGCGCTCCCGTGACCGCCACGGCCACATATCCCAGATTGCCGATGAGGTCCATGACCGGCTTCATGAGACCCGAGAGGAACTGCGATTTCCAGCCAGCATCGAAGAGCGCATCATTGGATTCGCGGAACAAGCGAATCGTCTCCTCTTCGCGCCCGAATGCCCTTACCACCTGGTGCCCCGAGAACGTCTCCTCGGTCTGAGCATTCACTTGGCCCAAGAGCGCCTGCTGCGCATAGAAGTGCTTCTGGGAAGCCTTGACCACCACTGATACCAAGATGAGGGACACCGGCACCATGATGAGCGTGATCAGCGTGAGCAGCCAGTTGATGGTGAGCATCATGACGATGACGCCGATGATGGTCACGCTGGAGGTGATCAGCTGCGTGATGCCCTGGTTCAGGCTCTGCCCCAGCGTGTCCACGTCATTGGTGATGCGCGAGAGCGTATCTCCCGTGGAGTTCTTCTCGAAGTATCCGTAGGGCATGCGGTCGATCTTGGTGGCGATGGCGCGGCGCAGCCGATAGCACGTCTCTTGGGACACATAGGACATGGTCCAGCTCTGCACCCAAGCGCATGCCGCCGAGGCCAGATAGAGGATGAGCGTGAAGACGATGATGCGCCCGATGAGATCGAAATCTATGCCACCGGTGCCGCCGATCTGAGCCACCACGCCGTTGAAGAGAGCGGTGGTGGCCTCTGAGAGCACCTTCGGCCCCACGATGTTGAACACGGTGGACCCGATAGCGAAGACGAGCACGAGCAAGATATGCAGCTTGAACTGCCCCATGAAGGCGAGCATCTTCTTCATGGTGCCCGCGAAGTCCTTCGACTTCTCTGTCCCATGCATGCGTGCACCAGGGCCCCCATGCCCCGGCCCGCGGCCATGGCCGTGACCGGGATGAGCGTGTCCGCGCGCAGGCTGTTCTTGCCCCACCATGGCGCTCAAGCGACGATGCGTGCGCACAGAAGCGCGCTCTTCAGCGCTCAGGCGATCGAGCTCTGCCGCGCGCACCTCTACGGCATCAGAAGCGACGACCGAAGGCTGAACGGGAGCGGAGCCACGGTGCCTCATGCTGCATCACCGCCCAAAGCCAACTCCTCCTCGGAGAGCTGCGACAAGGCGATGCGCTCGTATTCGCCGCAATGCTCCATGAGGTATGCGTGGCTTCCCTGCCCCACGCTCCTTCCATCCTTGAGGACCACGATGACATCCGCATCCCTCACCGTGGATATCCGCTGTGCCACGATGACCTTCGTGACGCCTTCAAGCTCGCGCGCAAGCCCGTGACGCAGATCCGCATCCGTCTTGTAGTCCAGAGCGCTGAACGAGTCATCGAAGAGATAGGCCCGCGCGCCTGTGGCCAACGCTCGCGCGATGCAGAGGCGTTGGCGTTGACCGCCAGATACGTTCGTACCCCTTTGCGCAATGGGAGCATCGCTGCCCTCTGGCTTCGCATCCACGAACTCCTTCGCCTGAGCCAGCGCGAGCGCTTCTGTGACACGCGCTTCGGTCATGGACTCATCCGCATAAGCCACGTTGGTATCGATGGTGCCAGAGAAGAGGAACCCCTTTTGCGGGACGAAGCCCAAGCTGCGCCTCAGATCCTCTTGCTTTATGGATCGCACGTCACACCCGTCCAACAGGATGGAACCGCCAGATACATCATAGAAGCGCTCCAAGAGCTTGAGCACCGTGGATTTGCCCGAGCCCGTGGCACCGATGAGCGCCAAGGTCTGACCGGGCTCAACGGAGAATGTGACATCGGATAAGGCGCATTCGCTGCTTCCCGGGTACCGGAAAAAGACATGGTCGAACTGGATCCGCGCACCCTTCCCAACCGGTGCGAGCGCCGCGGGCTCTTCAGGATCCACGATGGAAGGCTCGCACGAGAGCACCTCCATCACGCGTTCAGCGGCCACATCAGCACGCGGAAGCATGATGGACACCATGCCGATCATCAGAAATCCCATGATGATGACCATGGAATAGGTGATGAAGGCGATCATATCCCCTGTCTGGATGATGCCATCTTGGATGTAATGACCGCCGAACCAGACGATGGCAACGCTCGTCAGGTTCATGACCAGCATCATGGCAGGCATCATGAAGCTCATGGCGCGATTGGTGAACAGCTGCGTGCGCATCAGCTTGCGCGATGCCGTATCGAACCTATCCTGCTCATAGCCTTCGCGCCCGAATGCGCGGATGACGGAGATGCCCGTCAGCATCTCGCGCGCAACGAGGTTCACCTTATCTATCAGGTATTGCATGATCTTGAACTTGGGGCCGGTCACGCGAAACAGGATCAGGATGACCGCCGCCACGATGGCAACGGCCACGACGATGATCCAACCCAAGGATGCATTGGTGGCAAGCACCATGACGATGCCACCGATAGCCACGATGGGTGCGTAGAGCACCATCCGCAAGATCATGATGGTCACGTTCTGCACCAACTGGATGTCATTGGTGCCGCGCGTGATGAGCGAAGCGGCCGAGAAGCGGGCGATCTCTGCATCCGAAAAGCTGACCACGCGTGAGAAGAGGCGCTCGCGCAGATCGTGGCCGATCTGCGAACCCGTGCGCGAGGCCACGAGCCCCACCAGGATGTTCAATACCATGCTGAGCGCCGCCAGCCCGATCATGGCGCCACCGGTCTTCAGAAGATATGCAAGCTGGATCTGCGGCAGATCAGCCCCTGCTGCCTTCTCCTCCTTCAGAGCCTGAGAAAGCGCCATCTGAGCCATCATGTCAGGGCTGAGCGCCATCTCTTCTCTTGCCGCTTCCACATAGGCACGCACCTGGCCCTCATCCATGGTGCCTGCGCGCACGGCTTGCAAGACCTGCTCTATATCCGTCGCGCCACCGCCCATCTTCTGCGCGCCTTGCAGGGCCACCATGGGAAAGGTGAGCATCTCATCCAGCGCATCCCTCTCCGCACGCCCCGCATCGGTGAGATGCCAAAGACCCGTATCAGCATCTTGCGCATAGGCATCTGCGAAGATGGCCTCATCGGTTGCGGGAAGCATCATCCCTATCAAGGAGTGAGTCTCATCGGTCATCTGGTCTGTAGCGATATGCTCCATGCCCGATTGCTGGATGCCCACATCCACGATCTCAGAGGTCAGCTTCGGAATGGACAGGTCGCAGATGACGCAGCCCGTGAGCAGGAGCACGGACAAGAAGACAGCCAGAAGATGGTCTTTGAGGAAGAGGAATATCTTCATGCGCGTATGTCCGTCATGCCCGCTCTCGTTCGCTTGTTCTCTCATCTGACAGGATATCGCACTCGTCGCAGCCGTGTCCCTAGTCGCTTCCGAGCGGTGGCCATCCATCTGGCAGCAAAATTCTCCTTGTGAACCACAGATTCTGTGTTTATAATGTTCAGGCTGCTTTTCGGAGGCAGCAGTTGAGCGGGGTGTTAGCTCAGTTGGTTAGAGCGCCGGCCTGTCACGTCGGAGGTCGCGAGTTCAAGTCTCGTACATCCCGCCATTTGAATGTCGAGGTCAGGAGCCTTTTCGCTCCTGACCTTTTCATTTTCCGAATGATCCTCTGCCCCAAAATGGAGCCGAAAATGGAGCTGCTTTGAGGGTTTTTGGGTTATGTTTCAAAAAGTGTGGGTTATGTTTCAAAAAGTGTGCTCCCCGGGTTTATTCACTGCCTGTATTCGGTAGGCATATGGAACTCGCTCCAGAGGATCCCCGAACCGTATTCTTCGGGTGCTC
>CANODU010000021.1 GCA_947565185.1 uncultured Eggerthellaceae bacterium
AGAGCGGCCCTGCAGGGCCGCTCTTCTCTCAAGGGAGGATGAGGATGCGCTAGGGGAGCAGCCCCAAGCTTTGGAGCTCTGCTTTGACATCCGGCATGTCATAGGCATCCAAACAAGCAGCCGTGGGACAGCCTAGCTGCTCGTCCCATCCGAAGGTCCTATAGACCATGGTGAGGCCGTTCTGGATGTCATCTTTGTCCATCTTGTCCGTGCCCTCTGAGAATACCGCCTTGTCAGCATCCTTGGAGAAGGGCCATTCGGTGTAGATGTCATGCAGGCCGCGGAAGTCATTCGCACCCATGTGTCCGGATGCATCCGTCATGCCGCGCGCCGTGTTCGCGCGTTGCAGCGTCATGATCTTGGCACCGGCCTTGTAGAGGTCTTCGGTGGTCACATCTTCGCCGGTGACCGCATTGAAGAACTTCGCCTCAAGGTCGAGGTCGCCGCGGTAGTCACGCGCTTCGACGGGCGAGACGGTCATAGGCCAGACCCAGTTGCAGAGCGTGAGCGAATCATGCAGGACGTCGGTCACCACTGACCACCACACGAAGTTCGCCTTGTGCTCGTTCATGGGCGTGTAGCTCTTGTCCATGTCGATGGCATCGGCTCCACCCCAGATCTCTGCTGCGATCTGCTGCTTCAGGTCGAACGGCAGACCGCTGCCTTGGAAGTTGACGGCAGAGTGGATCATGTCGTCACGGTTGAACAAGCTGTTGTAGAGCATGCCCACTTGCCCGAAGCATTCCTGCGAATGATGCACTGGCCAGCCACGCGGGTTGATCATGCAAGAGGCCACCGTGTCGTTCCATGCCATGTCGTTCCAGCGTTCGGTCCATACATAGGTGCCGTGCCCGATCTGCGCCAGTTCAGAATCATTCTGCGCGATCATGCGCAGAAGCGGCGGCATGATGGAGGGGTCGTTCGTATAGAAGCCATCCCAGTTGATGGCTGCGTATTCCTCGGGCGGCAGCACGCGTTGGAACACGCCCGCGCTCACGCAGTGGGCGATGTCGCGGTAGAGCTGTGCATAATTGCACCACAAGCCCAGATCATCCACGGTGGACCCGATGACCTGGTTCCAGATGATGCTGTCTTCGGAGTTGTCCTTCACGTCCGTGCCCAGGATCTTGATCATGTACTTGAATGGGAAATTCGGCACGCAGGTGTTGCCTGTGGTGGCATATCCGCCATTCTCGGCGCTCTGTGGCACGTAGAGGTCCGAATAGCAGTGGATGGGACAGCTGTGGCAGCCATCCATCTTGATGGTGTACTTCTCAGCGTCAGGGCCATCATCCTTGGTGGATTTCATGCAGCGGTAGCCTACGGTGTTGATGTTGCCTGGCTTCGGTTCGCCCGTTTCGATGGGACCGCCTTCGGCAAGCTGCCAATACAGGCCATTGCGTGCGGTCCAACGGGAATCCTTGTCGTAGTACTGAGCCCACTGCTGTTGCGTTGAGGGGACCACGTGATTGTTGTTCGATCCGATGATCTCTCGGAGCATGTAGTCAGAGAGATCTGCCACCGCCTGCGGATCGGCCACGTTCACGGTGCCGGTGCCGCGCACGACGAGCGCCTTCATGTTCTTTGAACCCAGAACAGCGCCCACGCCCGCGCCTGCGGAGTGGTTGCGCGAATTGATGATGCAGGAATAGGGCAGGAGGTTCTCTCCTGCGGGGCCGATGGTGGCCACCACAGCGTCCAACCCTTCGCGGCGATTGAGCGCTTCGGTGGTGGCGCGAGTGCCCAAGCCCCAAAGGCCATCAGCGGATTTGATCTTGACGTCATCGTCGTGGATCATCACGTATACCGGCTTCTCAGCCTTGCCTTCTATGACGATCCCGTCATAGCCCGCTTGCTTGATGCGTGCTCCCAGCATGCCGCCGCAGTGGGCATCCACGATCTGATGATCTTTGGTGTATGTGGATAGAGAAGCGATGGTGGTGCGTCCTGCCAACGGAACGCCTGATGCGGTCAGGGGTCCGACAGCGAAGACCACCTTGTTCTCTACTGCCAGCGGATCGGTGCCAGCGGGCACTTCGTCGAACATGATCTTGTTCGCCAAGCCCATGCCGCCGATATAGCCTTTGTATGGTTCTGTGGGGAACGTGGTGGCTGTGCCGTTGGTGAGATCCACGCGAAGGATCTTACCTGCCCAGCCATAGGACTTCTTCTCAGCCATGTGTCGATCTCCAACTCCCTCGGTTGACTTCGCGTTGTGCAGACGAGAAGACCGACGTTTCGGAGTTCGTTGGAGCGGATGATAGCACTGAGGAGAGAATGATTACTGAGAACATCATGATTTAATGATGCTGTAACAAAATGGTTATGAAATATGTCAAGAAAGTTACAAAAGAGCGGTATGAAATACTCGGTGAATTGCTTTCGATTTCTTCGGTAGTAGAATCGGCGCTGTTGTGCAGAGGGAGGAATATCGGCGTCGGAGCTCTCCAACCACTGGGAGGTAAGAGGAGGCTTCACGATGACAGCCGAAAAAGAGGGGACCAAAAAGTCCAAGATCCCTTTCATAAAAGACGCATCAGCGAATGATCCGCAGAATGCCGCTTCGGCAGAAGAAGCTGCGACTCCTAAGAAGCATGTCTTCACGCGTCGCACCGTGCTCGGCATGTGCGGATGCGGCGTTGCTGGATTAGTGGTCGGCGGCGTTCTGGCCAGTTGGGGCGTGACTGAGAAGTCCATCGCATCAGGCCGCATGGAGATCCGCACCACACCGCTCAAGATGATCGTGACCGATAGAGCGCGTTGCTCAGGTTGCCAGCGTTGCGAGATGAGCTGCACCCTGAAGAACGACGGTCGCGTCTGCCAGCATATCGCACGCGTGCGCGTGTGGGATAACTACTACTTCGGCGCCGGGGTGGACACGGGTGACGGCATCTTCGAGGATTGCCAGTTCACCGTAGAGCACTGCAAGCAGTGCGAAGATCCATGGTGTGCGAATTACTGTCCTGTCCATGCCATCTATGCTGATCCGAAAACCGGCGCGCGCGTCGTGGATGATGCCGTATGCATCGGATGCGGCATGTGCGCGCAGGCGTGTCCGTGGAACATGCCCCGCATAGATTCAGAGACCGATGTCTCCACCAAATGCGTGTCATGTGGTCGCTGCGCTGAGCAGTGTCCCAACGGCGCCATCCAATTCGTCGATTGGAAGAACATCGCTCAGGCGGCATTGGATGCGGGTGTCGTGCGCACCATCACTCTGGTAGACGCTTAAGACGCAAGGAGGATCGAAATGTTGAGACGATCTCTCACGCGGCGGCGCTTCCTTCGTGGGTGTGCAGCTACGGGCGCCGCTGCTGTGTGCGTGGGCGCCTCTGCCGTGCCCGCATTCGCAGAGGGCGGAGACATCGGCTGGACCGCTCGTCCCGAAAGCCAGCAGGTCCATACTGTCTGCCCGGCCTGCCCCAATGGGTGCAGCTTCACCGCGTATGTCGTTGACGAGGAGCTTGGCAAGGTCATAGGAGATGGGACGGATCCGCAGGCAGCGGGCACGCTCTGTGCCCGTGGTTATGGGTATACGCAAAGCGCCTTCTCTGACGCGCGCGTGAAGAATCCCATGCGGCGCAAAGATGACGGCAGCTATCAGACCATCTCATGGGATGAGGCTCTCTCAGAGATATCCGATGCTTTGCGCGCCATCATGGACGCATCGGGTCCGGAGGCCGTAGCGCTCATCTATGATGGGCTCTCTGCCACCAATGCTGCATATGGCACGCGCTTCATGGCAGCGTTGGGTAGCGGGAATGCCTACGTGGATGATGTCACCTTGAACGTGAACAAGCAGGCTGCCTACACGCAAGCCATAGGCGTTGATTCCTATGTTCCTGATTTCGCTCATGCAGAGCTCATCCTGCTCATAGATTCAAGCTATGCAGACATCGCCACGCCGGGGCTGGTGAGCCAGCTACAGGCGGCGCGGGCAGCAGGAACCCCCATCATCGCCATCGATGCGCGCTTGGGCACGCTGGCTTCCTTCGCCGATGAATGGATAGGGGTGAATCCCGGATCTGAATTGGCTCTCTTGTTGGCAGTCTGCAACGAGATGATCCGCAGCAACCGCTACGACGAGGCATTCGTTGCGGCGAATACATCGGGCTTTGCAACATGGGCGGCTTCCATCACGGAATGCACGACGCAATGGGCTGAGCCCATCACCGGCGTAGAGAGCTTCCGCATAGATCAGCTGGCCTCCAAGATCATCGCTGCTGCGCCTCATGTGGCCATCGAATACGAGAATGGGCGCGTGGGTGCAGGCTCGTTCTCCAACTCCAGTGAAACCGCACGGTGCGTTTGCCTGTTGAATACGCTGGCTGGAGCGTGGGGTGCGCCCGGTGGTGCGCTCATGCCCTATGATTTCAGTGCAGGCTCCTTCGATGCTGCGGTCGGCAGCCTGGGCCAAGGAGCATCCTTGCAGACAGCGGGCTTGGGTGCCACCTTCCCCCTTGGACGCGCTTTCGGCGCATCTGCCGCCAACGCTCTCACGTTGGCGCGCAGTGGAGCCATCCGTGCGCTCTTCTCCGTGGATGCGAACATCGCCTATGACTATGCCAGCATCCAAGATCTGCCTGATGTCCTTGAGCGCATGGATCTGTTCGTGAGCCTCTCGCAGCAGATGACCGAGACCGCTCTGCTCGCAGATTACATACTGCCGGTGAGCAGCTATCTTGAAAGCGCTTCCTTGCCGCTGTTCACCAGCGCTGCTACGCCGGTCGTGGCTTTGGCGAATCCTGTCATCGCCATCGATGATGGCACGGCTTTGTCCGTTGATGCCATCATGGAGGGGCTCGCTCAGGCGTGCGGTGTGGGAGAGGCCTTCAGCTTCACCTTGGAAGAGGCGGCTGGCTTACAGCTTGCGGCTCTAGGCCTTGACCTTGCTGGCATGCAGACGGGCGGGAGCGCTGAGCTTGCCGGAGGTGCTGTCAAGCGCGTGAGCCAATGGAAGACGCCCACTGGCAAGATCCAGTGCGCAAGCCAAGCTTGCGAAGATGCGGGACTGCCTGCAACTCCGGTGTGGGTGCCCACCCTTGAGACATCCACCATCCAAGCATTCATATCCAGTGATATGAATGCATCTCAGCAAGACATCACTGCGGTGCTCAGCGCGGGAGGCATGGGAGAGCGGCCCACGTTCCACCTGATCACCGGCCAGCAAAGCGTCATCGGATCGGTGGGCTACGACACGCCCGAGCTTGCAGACATCGCGAAGACCTATGGTCTTGATGGGGTATGGGTGAATGCGCAGGTGGCGCATGCGCTTGGCATATCCCAAGGGGATGAGGTCTATGTGGGCAACGATGTAGCCACAGCCAAGGTGCATGCCTTCGTGACCCAGCGCATCGTTCCTACGGCGGTGTATCTCCCTGCAGGGTTTGGGCATACATCCAAGAAGCAATCCGACTCCTTTGAGATGGGCGCGAATCCCATTCGGTTCTCGGATGCGGTCATCGAAGGCGGCTACGGCACCTTGTGCACCCAAGAGGCTTGCGTGTGGCTCTGGAAGGAAGGTGCATGATGGCTCGCTATGGAATGCTGATAGACACCACGAAGTGCATCGGGTGCTTCACCTGCAGGACCGCATGCCAGCGTCAGAACGGCTTGCTGCCCGATGAGGCGTTCATCCGCTTCGAGCAGCGCGAGGTGGGGGAGTACCCCGACGTGCATGTGGAGAACGTTCCCTTGCAATGCATGCATTGTGAAGATGCGCCTTGCGCGCAGGTATGTCCTACGGGTGCGGCGCATATGGGAGCAGATGGCATCGTAGAAGTGGATGAGGGACGCTGCATCGGGTGCTTGTACTGCGTGGCGGCATGCCCGTATCAGGTGCGCGTGCGCAACTCCCAGACAGGGGCTGTGGACAAATGCCGCTTCTGCACGGTGTCCGCTGAGCAGACAGGCACGAAGATGTGCACCTGCGTGGAGGCATGCCCAACAGGTTGCCGGATCTTCGGAGATCTGGATGATGCGAACAGCCAGATCGTGCAAGAGATAGCGCGCACGAAGGCAGCGCCCATCGCCGGAGATCTGACCGCTTCCAAAGTCTTCTACGTGAGGTGATGGCTATGGCTTTCGAACCTATCTGGGGCGTCATAATCGCAAGCTATCTGTTCTTGGCAGGCTTGGGCGGTGGTGCCTTTGCTGCGGCCACATATCTGCGCCTGCGCACGCCAGGGTGCGCGCATCTGATCCGCTACGGGCGCATCATCGCGCCTGTCACCGTGATCATCGGATTGGTGCTGCTGATGTTCGATGCGACGGCCGGATTCCATAATCCGTTGCGCTTCGCGCTTCTGCTCACCAATTTCGGATCCGTGATGACGTGGGGCGTGGTGTTTCTGGGGCTGTTCACCATCATCTCGCTCATCGTGCTCATCATGGATCTGACAGGCCATGGCCTCAAGATCCCGGTTTGGTTGGATGTGACCGGCGCAGTGCTGGGCATCTGCGTTTGCGTGTACACGGGCTGTTTGCTGGGTGTGGCGAAGACATTCCCGCTCTGGAACAACGCGCTCCTGCCCGTGCTCTTCTTGGTATCAGCGGTCTCCACGGGCATGGCAGCCATCTTGCTGGTGGGCATCTTCCGTGCACCGAGCGAATTCCATCGCTCCGGTGACTTCAAGAAGTTCCACTTCTTCCTGCCCATCTTCGAGCTGTTCTTGGTGGCCTGCCTTCTGTTCATCACGGCGAACAGCGCTGAATCTGCCGGTTGGACCTCCGTGATGAACCTGGTGTCTGGGGATTGTGCAGCAGCATTCTGGGTGATATTCATCCTGATCGGCCTGGTCATCCCCACCGGCCTTGAATTCAAGATGCTGTTCATGTCCACGAAGGAAGTGGAAGAATCGAAGACCGGGCACATGGTGAGCGCGGCATCCGACCTGTTCGTGCTGATCGGCGGCTTCGCGCTCCGCTTGCTCATCCTCACAGCAGCATTGCCCATCACCATGGTGCAACCGTGGATCTAGGAAAGGAAGAGATGATGAAGAAGGATATCGCAAAGATCGGAGCGGCGCTCGTAAGCGCAGCTCTGCTCACGGTAGGACTGAGCGTGCTTGCAGGCTGTTCCTCATCGGAAGGTGCTTCCAGCGCCTCTTCAAGCGCAGCGTTCAGCGCTGCAGCATCCTCCGATGTCACCTCATCTGCTTCAAGCCAAGCAGTGCAGGCAGGAGATATGACCATCCATGTGACCATGCAGGAAGATGTCACCCAATCCACTGATGTTGACAGTCCGCTCCAATTCGCTGAGGAGACCATCGACATCGTGGCCCCTGATGGCGCCACCGCTCTAGAGGTGCTCCAGGGTACGGATCGCGAGGTAGGCATGTCAGGGTCGGGGGATAGCACCGAAGTCACTTCCATCGGCGGCCTTGAGAACGGTGCTGCAGGCGAGGGGAGCCACTGGACGTATTCGGTGAATGGGGAGGTACAGCAAGCATCTCCTGCCGTGCGCACGTTAAGCGATGGCGATGCTCTGGTCTGGACGTTCGTGAAGTAAGCGGCGTGCTTGAGGCTTGATCCGCTTCGCTCATCCGACCAGAGCTCTTGTGAGAGGTTCGCAGGGCCCTTTGCATGGATATGCAAAGGGCCCTGCTCGTATGGGTGCTGGCACTTGCCAGCACCCATATCAACCTGCATCTCTGCCTGTTCAAGCGTGTCGGCAGCGAAGATCACGCTGCCTCCTGATATGAAACGGCCTTACAGGCCGAAGATCGTGGCCTGAACGGCCTAAGCTGAAGGGCTTTCAGCCCTTCAGCTTGAGATGCCGCTTACGCGTCATCTACGAAGGACGGGATACGGCCTGCGTGGGTGCCGCCAACTGGCGGCACGAATGAATGCGCGGCGTGAGCTGCGCCGCTGATATCACTCAAGGCTCAGTTGGTGCGCGTGCGTCCGATGGCCTCATGCCATCCCGCCAGAAGCGCACGTCTCCAAGCGCGCGTGCCCTGCGGGTTGAACATCTCATCGCAGACGGGAAGAGCACGCAGCGCGTCCAGGTCCTTCCAGAATCCCGTCGTCAATCCCGAAAGGTATGCTGCTCCAAGCGCCGTGGCCTCCGCGTCGCATGGTCTGCGGACGGGCAGCCCCAAGATGTCCGCCTGGAACTGCATGAGGAAGTCGTTCTGCGATGCACCGCCATCCACATTCAGAGAGCGCAGCATGGTATGCGCGTCCTCTTCCATGGATCGAAGCAGGTCACATGTCTGATACGCCAACGCCTCCAATGCTGCGCGGATGATATGCGCACTGGTGGTGCCGCGCGTGAGCCCATAGATGGCACCGCGGGCCTCCGCATCCCACCAGGGCGCCCCCAATCCCGTGAAAGCGGGCACGATGTAGACGCCTTCGGTGCTGCCCACGCTTTGCGCCACTGCGCTTGACCGTGCTACATCGTCCAGCAATCCCAGCTCATCCCGCAGCCATTGCAAAAGCGCTCCTGCAATGAAGACGCTCCCTTCCAGCGCATAGTCGACGCCGTTCATCTCCGGAGCAGAAGCTGCGATGGTGGTGAGGAGGCCATGGGTGCTCGCACACGCCTCATGACCCGTGTTCATCAGCAAGAAGCATCCCGTGCCATAGGTGTTCTTCGCGTCTCCCGCATCCCAACACCGCTGCCCGAAGAGGGCTGCCTGCTGGTCCCCTGCAACGCCGCAGATGGGAATGCCTTGTGCGACTCCCGGATTCGCCGTGACACCGAAGCTGGCAGCGGAGTGACGCACCTCCGGCATCAAGGATGCTGGGATATCGAACAGCTCCATGAGCCACGGATCCCAGGTGAGATCATGGATGTTGTAGAGCATGGTGCGACAGGCATTCGTCATGTCCGTTGCATGCACGGCCCCATAGGTGAGCTTCCAGATAAGCCAGCTATCCACCGTGCCGAATGCGAGCTTCCCCTCTTCGGCGCGCTGACGTGCACCGGGTACCTCATCTAAGATCCACGCTATCTTGCTGGCCGAGAAGTATGGGTCAGGTACGAGGCCGGTCTTTTCCGTGATGGTGCGTGCACAGGTCTCATCTTCGCAGAGGCGCTCGATCAGGGGTGCAGTACGCCGGCATTGCCAGACGATGGCATTATAGATGGGTTTACCGGTCTCCCTGTCCCAGATGAGCGTCGTCTCGCGTTGGTTCGTGATGCCGATGGAATCGATCTCAGAGGGGTCCACGTTAGAGGCTAAGAGGAGCTCGGTCAAGGCGCCCAGCTGCGATGACAGGATGTCAGCGGGATCATGCTCCACCCATCCGGGGTGCGGATAGATCTGCGGAAAGGGGCGCTGCATGCGCCCGACGATCTTCCCGTTTTGGTCTACGAGCATGGCCCGCGACGATGTCGTCCCTTGATCGAGCGCCACCACGTATCTTTTCAAGGTCGGTCTCCTTCTCTTGCTTGGAGCGCTCATCGGCAGGAGCGCAGATGAGCCTTCATGGCATCAGGGATGCGTCGGCTCTCGATGGCCTTCTGAATGGCCTTGTGCCGCGTCCATTCATCGAGCAGAGCCTTTGAGCCGCACTGCTCAAGATAGGGCAGCGCTGCCGCCTCCTGCTTCGCCAATGCTTCGGCGAAATACCACGCGCGCATCATGTCCACATAGTAGATGTCATCTTTAGAGGCATCGTTTTCCTTGTGAGGCATGCGCGCATCAGCAACGCGAGCAAGGAAGCGCTCGTCGAAGCGGTCATCCAGATACAGCTTCATCAGCACGCCGATGCCAAAGCGAATGGTGTAACAGCGCCCTGAGGCAAGCCAGCGCTCAACATGCTCCAAAGTGGCTTCAGCATCTTTCGCGAACACGCCCACGGGAAGCTGGTCGCAGGTGGCCCAGTTGTCCACGAAGGGCAGGAATCGATCATAGAGCGCTCCGGCCGTATCGTAGTCCTTCTCTAGCCCGATAGCGAAGGCATGCACTTGGTTCTCATCGTAGAGCCGATGTGGGAGCGCTTCCAAGAATGCGGAGGCATCGCTTCTTCGGGCAAGCTCTTTGGCGATGCGTCGCAACGCAGGCGTACGCACCCCGACGATGGTCTCAGGGTCTACGGTGGGGATCAGCTTGTGGTGGAATTCCTTGTAGGCAGGGTCTGCATGCTGCGCAAGGCTGCGGCGAACGAATTCGCTTGAGGTGTCCATGCCGAAGCCAGGGAGCTCTGCCCTCAACACATCTTCAAGAGGGGCGCTTGCGGCCTTTTGGATCAACGCAAGCTTTTGAGCCTTGGGAAGCTTCTTGAAGAGCGCCTCTGCGCTCATCGCGCGCTCCTTGGAATAGAAGCGCGCCGTGGCTAAGAGCTTGACCGGCCGATGAGACCGCGTGTACTTGGCCCCGTTGCCTGCCTGATGCGCAGATACGCGATTGGCTACGTCTGTGGTGTAGCCCGTATACAAGCTGCCGTCTGCGCAGGTGAGGATGTAGAGATAGTGCTCGAAGTGCCCCATGGTCATATGGCTCCTCTTGTGAGATGGGCTACACGGGTCATCTTTCTGCGTTGCCTCACACTCAGGCGGTTTCGAAGGCGTCGCCGGTGGTGTCTATCACCATGTTCTGGAAACGCTCGGACATGAAGGCATTGCTGAAGTTCTCATCCACCCACGCTTCGAAGGCATTCGCTGGCGGGATGCCTGCATCGCGCTCAGCCCGACGGTCGAAGCACATGATGGTCATGAAGATATCCAGGATGAGATAGATGGACAAGAGCGTGACGAAGATGACCTTGCGCCTGGTGGTGGGCACGCCCAGGCCGCAGAGCAAGGAGGGCATGATGAAGCGGTACCAAAGATATCCCAGCAGCCCCCAGAAGAACAAGAACGGCACCGCTACCCATTTCGTGATGGCCCCGGGAACGCCGCCAGCGATGTAATCCCATGAGACCGCACCCATGAACGTCTCCATGCCCCAGCCCGTGAGCTGCTCTAGGCATCCACCCACCAGCATGGAGACGAGGAACACCACCCATCCTTTCGCATGCGCTCGGCGCAGCTGGAAGGTGACCAAGGTGAGCAGTACAGCGCCCGCGCCATAGAGCGGGCTGAACGGACCCCAGACCAACCCTACGCGGCTTTCGGTGACGCCTGCGGTGATGAACATCCAGACCTCTTCCAGGATGAGGCCGAGCACCGATCCGATGAAGAAGATCATGACGATCTGATACCAGCCGATCCTCAGATGATCCAGGAAGTCCTCGCGCACTTCGCGCTCGGCTTCGCGCACTTCGCGCAGCTGCTTGCGGCTCAAGTGGGCCTTGCGCCCTTGCTTGCCGCTTCCTGCTTTCTGAGCTGCCCAGACCGCTTGGATCTTCTCTATCATGGCGCGCGTGGCAGGGGAGACCACGTCGCTCTCTGCGGCGCGCCGGATCTGCTTGCCGCGCCCGAGCCATGCCCAGAACGACGTGATGCACCAGATGATGAAGATGACGATCAGGATGGTGAGCACCAAGCTGACGATGGATAAGAGCATGCTATCTCCTCACGGGCGGGGAAGCGGCGGCGGTCGCAAGCGGTCAGGTGTGCTTGATGGCGCCCTTCTCGCAGCGGTTGCCCCAGGAATCGATGATGTCCTTGTCGCGGTAGACGCAGATGATCTCGCAATGGTTGGGGCACTTCGCGCATTCCACCTCGCGCGTCTTGAAGGCGAAGTCCTGCACGGCTTGGAAGTCGAACGCTCCGGTGGCGAACGGCCCGTCTTCGCCGGCTTCTACCGGACCCGCTTTGAGCGCTAGAAGCGCTGAGCCGAAGGCTCCCATGAGATGCCCATCGGGGTCCACCAGCACCTCTTGTCCCAAGAGCTCTTCAAAGGAATGGACCACGCCTTCGTTCTTGCTGACGCCGCCCTGAAAGACGATGGGAGCGCAGATGCGCTTGCCCTTGCCGACATTGTTCAGATAGTTGGAGGCCACGGCGCGGCAGAGCCCTGCGATGATATCTTCCCGGGCATAGCCCACTTGGATCTTGTGGACCAAGTCCGATTCGGCGAACACCGTGCAACGGGCAGCGATGTTGGCGGGCTTGTGGGAGGTGAGCGCTATCTTGCCGAACTCCTCTACCTCCACACCCAGGCGCGCTGCCTGGCTTGAGAGGAACGAACCGGTGCCAGCTGCGCAGAGCGTGTTCATGGCGTAGTCAGTGGCGATGCCATCCTCCACGCAGATGATCTTGGAGTCCTGGCCTCCGATCTCAAGGATGGTGCGCACCTCAGGATGCAGGTAGGTGGTGCCCACCGCGTGGGCTGTGATCTCATTCTTGACGACCGTGGCCCCGATCATGGCCCCCACCAGTCGCCGCGCGCTTCCCGTGGTGCCAGCGCCGACGATGCGCACATCCGCATCCTCAAGCTGGCCTGCTAGCTCTGCGGCCACGCGCTTCGCGGCTCCTGCCGGATCCCCTTCGGTCCAGAGATAGGATCGAGCGATGATATGCGCGCCTTCATCTATCACCACACCCTTGGTGGAGATGGAGCCGATATCGATGCCCAGATACGCCTCTTTGCCTGCGGTCGTTGCAGCGCTCATCTCAGCGATGCCTCCTTCTTCATGGCCAGCATGTCGTAGAACGCCTCAAGGCGCGTCATCAGGCCAGTGTCGCTGGTCTCCGTGTCATAGGTGAGATACAACACGGGTATCTTGTAGTCCTCAGCCACGCGCCGGATGACGGGGATGGCGTCTATCTCCGGTGTGCAGCCAGCGCACTTCGCGTGCACCAAGCCATCGAAGCCCTCCTCGGCGTAGCGCTTGGCTGCTGCCACGGTGAGCGTGGTGGTAGGGCCCATATCGAAAGCCACGTAGTCAGAGATGCTCCGACGCAGGTTCGGCTCGTTGTAGCGCGTGTAGCGGTTCGTGAAATTCAGCATCCGGTGCACTTCCACGCCCATGGCCATGAGCTTCTCGTCCAGATCCAGATTCGATGCCATGTCAATGGCCGTGTACATCTCCCCGATGATGCCGATGCGGATAGGGTGTTCTGGCTTATCCAGCTTGATGGATCGCGCCCTGTCCATGAACGAGCCGAATGCGATGTCGATCTCTTTCGGCGTCTGGCAGAGCGAAAAGGCATCCAAAAGGGCCTCCCATGCGCGCCGATAGCTGCCGCGCTCAGTCTCAAAGCCCGCATTGGCCATATAGAGGTCCCGCGCCTCATCCAGCTTCGTCATCATGGATCCGCAGGCCAAGAGCTGCTTCACCCCATGGGGCACATTGATGTCTGGGTTCACCGTCTTCATGACCTCTTTGGCCCAGCCGACGTATCCCTGCTCTATGCCATGGGAGAAGTTCAGCATGGTGAAGTCGTAGCCCAACGAGCGGAGGATCTCCTCTTGCATCTCGCCGTAGAAACCCAGACGGCACGGCCCACCCACTTGGACGAGAACGTCCGCACCGCCTTCCAGCGCTTCTATCCAGTCGCCCATCATGTGCTTGAAGGGTGTGCAGACATCATCGGCTGAGTGCTGGATGCCCAGCTCCATCGTGCGACGCGTGGCCTGAGGCAGGGCGAGGTAGTCACAGTCCAGCACCTGTTCGGCGAAGTACTTGAAGGCGGGAGCGTAATAGGCATAGCGAAAGACCGCCACCTTCTTCGTCTTATGGCGATCGCGCTTGAAGCGCTTCTTCTGCTCTTTATCAGACGTGCCGCGAAACGCTTGCGCTCCATCGGCGATGACCGCTCCCGTGCGGATGCGGAAATCCTTAAGCATCCAGGTAGCCCCCTTCTTTCTTGAACCGGAGGATGTCGATGAAGCTCTCGATGCGGGTCTGCACGCCTGCGCTGCCGCTTTGGGCGTCGATGGTCAAGTGCAGGAGGGGGACGTTCCCCACGCGCCGCATGAGCGCATCGGTGAAGAGGGAATCAGGACCGCAAGGGAAAGCGCTCACGGATACGATGCCGTCGATGACGTCCGCCAATTCCAGCGTGGCACCAGCCAGCTCGCGATTGATGAGCCACGGAAGCGTCTCTGAGAAGCCATAGCTGCGCTTCAGGGCCTTCGCGTGGTCGTGTTCATCCGCAAAGGCGATGACGCCGCCGGAGCGTTCGATGGCATCTTCGATGTCTCCTGAGATATAGCGGTCATGGGCGATATAGGGATGGGCCACGATCAAGATGAGCGGTGGCACCTGCTTCTCTTCCTGGACGTGGCCTGCCGCCACCTTGCGGTACTTCTCTACTAACGAAACGGTCTCTGCCAGATGCGCAGCACGGGCCTCATCAGCGGCCGCTTGAGCTGTCACAGCCTTTTTGTAGGCCTTCTTCGCGTGGCTTTTCAGCGCGCCTAAGCGCGTGGCCATATCCAGGTAGGCTGTCTGTGTCCGCTTCTCATCCGTGGCATCGTCGATGGAGAGGGAGATGATGTCCAGCTTCTGGTCGCGGAAGGTGTTGTCCACCATATCCGGCAGAGATTGGAACTTCGTGCAGAAGCCCTTCCGGTGATCGACGCTGGCAAGGGAGGGGATGAAGAACGCATCCACCTCATCGGCGATCTGGGCCACATGGCCCAGATACACCTTGGATGCCAGGCACGCCTCGTCGATGGATGCCCTATCCCCTGCTTCCAGGATCGCTTTGGTGGTAGGGCCGCTCACGATGGTCTCATAGCCCAGCTCTTGGAAGAAGGTCTCCCAGAGCGCTCCGTAGCGGTAGTGCAGAAGCGCGCGCGGAAGCCCGATGCGTCGGATGGGGCGCCCGCTGTTCACGGTTTCAAGGATCGCCAAACCTTAACCTGCCTTATCTCGTTGCTCTGCACCCGTGTGCACTGCTCTTTTGCGATGTCATCTCAGCGCGCATGCGGGCGTACCCAATCAAGCCATGCGCTTGCAGCTTCTTCAGCGACGTCGATGAGCGCGATGGTGGTGCCGCCCATGCCCGCTGCGGTACGTGCTTGGATGGTGGCGGTCTTCGCAGCGCGTTGCAAGGGATTCGTGCGAACCGTCCCGTACTGGATCTTCTGCCTGGGGAAGTTCATCGTCTGGCGGGAGAGCCCCGCGTTGGTCACCTGCATGAAGCGGTGGTTGTAAGCGAAGCTGGAGCCGCGCGCCCACATGATGGCACCCACGATGTCGAAGATGAAGATGATGAGCGCCAGGATGTAGATGATGGCGAAGATGACGTCAGTGAAGCCGCCGGTGCTGATGGCAAGCTGATTGACGGTATCAGTGGGGCCAACCTCAAGGGTTGACGGAATGAGGGCGCGTACGATGATCTGCAGGATGGCCGCGCAGACTGCACACCAGAACCCGCCGCCCTGCCAGATGCAACGGCGGATGAGGCCGCGTCTGAGCGCCTTGGGCGAGAGCGCGATGGGCTCTTGTGGCACATCGCGATATTCGGGAACCAGCCCCGAGAGCACCTCATTGGCGCGGGAGAGCTTCAAGAAGGGGTGGATCACGATGCCCTGCTGGGTTTGCTGGTTGCTCTGACCGCTTTCCGAGGGATCTCCTTGCGCATCGATGCGCGCCAAGGAAAGCTCGCAATAGCCCAGCAGACGTCGGATGAAGGTCTGCTTGATGACGACGGCTTGCACGCGATCGATGTTCACGCCCTGGAGCGTGTGCTGCAAAAGCCCGCGTTCTACCTCTATGCGCGGCCCACGACGGCGTGCGCGGAAGCCTCCATAGTTCACGCAAGACGCGATGGCTCCCACGATCCAGATGATGAGCATCACGCCGAAGATGAGCGCACAGGCGCCAGCTAGGCTCCCTGAGATGATCTGGCCTGCTGAAAGCGAAGCAGAGACATCGTTGATGATGAGGGCTCCCTCATCGGCTATCTGATCGGAGAAGACGCCCATCAGCTCACCCACCACGCCTAAGATGGCTACGATGATAGCGGCGAATGCGGTGTTGTTCGAGATGCCAGCAAGCAAGAGCTCCTTGTTGGTGAGGCCGTATTCATAGGTGACGGGCACGGCATCCTGATAGCTTCCGGCGAACACGCCACCCACTTCGTCCCAGACCTGCTTTCCCACATCCAACACGTTGCCGCTTTGGGTGGGCGCCCCGCCTGCGGCTGATGCGGTGGTTGTGGCCTGCTCCATCTGCATCTTGCGGGCGAACAGCTGGCTTCTGAGCCATTCGGCCTGCTGCTTGGTGACATAGGGTATCTGCACGGCCTTGTTCGAAGCGCCTCCCGCAGTGTCGATGGAGACGGTGCAGACCCCGAAGATGCGCTGCAACAGCGTAGCGTGCTGGTCGATGGATTGGATGCGCGCATAGGGGATATGCACGCGCTGCTTGTTGAAGATGCCGCTGAACAGATTGAATTCGTCTTGCCCGATGGTGAAATAGAGGTGCTTGTAGGACAGCAGCCTCATGACGACGATGATGGCCGCCACGACGACCATGAAGACGCCGACCGAGATGAGCGAGATGGCAGCAGGCAGCGCTTCTGCAGGGTCAGCTAGCAAGGAGATGAACGTGCCGCCTGAGGTGACCAGAAGGACGAACAAAAGGGCGATGACCGCGCCGAGCGAACCCAGCCAGATATAGCTGTTGTGCACCCGATAGCGGGTATCTGGAGTGTGCGGTGCCTGTTCCATCAGACATCCTCACGGGCGATGCGCGCAAGCTCAGCAGCCTTGTCGCGCAGGACCTCAGCTTCGCTCATAGCAAGGCCGGGGATCTCATGTTCACCTGCGGCTGTGGCCACGGTGACGCTTGCCAGCCCGAAGGCGCGCATGATGGGCCCTTGGCGCGTGTCGGTATTCTGTACGCGGATGAAGGGCACGATGATCCGCTGCTTCCAGATGATGCCCTTGGCGATGTCTAAGAAGTCATCGGTGAGCTGATAGCGCCAGCGCACATAGCGGATGGGCGGCAGGATGACGATGCAGAGGATGGCAAGGGCGGCGAACACGATGGCGACGATGGCCATGACGCCGATAGCCCAAGACTCTTCCGGTGCCACGGCTGCGACGATGGCGAAGGGGATGAAGCAGATGACGAAGCCGATGACGATCCAGATGGCGTCATTGATGCGCCACACGCTCTTGATCTTGGGGTCCAACTGGTTCACGGGAAGCTCTCTCATAGGTCCATCCTCATCAACGGGCAACAGAAGCACCCATTCTACCGAAAAGGGCTTCACGGTGCGCGGGCATCGTGCGCAACAAAGCGTTGCTATACTGGCCGCATGTGAGACGGTCGGCGTGAGGTTGAGGGGTGCGCATGGAGATACGAGAGCTTCGCCCTGAAGATACGGATGAGGCTGCTGCCATCTGGAATGAGGTGGTACGGGCCGGGCGCGCATTCCCGCAGAGAGAGCCGCTGGCTACGCAGGAAGAGGCGCGCGCCTTCTTCGACGCGCAGACGCGCACGGCTGTGGCTGTGGAGCGTGACCATGTACGGGGGCTCTCCATCCTGCATCCCAACAACGTGGGCCGGTGCGCGCACATCGCGAATGCCAGCTATGCAGTGGCTGAAGATGCGCGTGGGTGCGGCGTGGGTCGGGCTCTCGTGACAGATAGCCTTGATCGCTTGAGGGCATGCGGTTTTACGGGTTTGCAATTCAACGCCGTGGTGGCCAACAATGCCCCCGCCATCGCGCTCTATGAGGATCTGGGCTTTGCGCGCGTAGGCACCATCCCCGCGGGCTTCATGGATGCAGATGGCATCTATCAGGATATCCATATCTTCTATCACCCAGCCCCGTGACCTGTCTGGGTGTATCAGGGGGACGGAGGCGTGAGATGCGCGTCGCGCGTCTCACGCCTCCGTCCCCCTGATACGCTCTCTGTGAGGAGCGCGAAGGCGCGGAGGTCAGAATGACTCGATGAGGTCCACCAGCTCTTGGCGCTTGTGGATATCCAGCTTCGCATAGATATGCTTCGAATGCGTGCGGATGGTGTTCTCGGACACGACGAGTACATCAGCGATGCGCGCCACGGAGTTTCCGCGCGCCAAGAGCTCCATCACCTCCGCTTCGCGAGCAGAGAGACGGAAATGCTCCTGCAGGCGAGCTGCTTGTGCGGCGATGCGATCCGGCGCATCGGCTTCCTTTGTTGCGGCTGCGCCCTCATGGGGCTTCAAGGACACCAATTCGATGGCCTCTGGGCTGTCTTGGCGCGAGAGCGCAGAGGTGAAGCCGCCAGAACCGACGAAATGCATGAGCCCGAGCGCCCAGATGGCGATGAGCGCCACCACGGCGAGCGGGTCCACGCCGATGACGCGCACGTCTTCGGCGAATGTGCCACCCAAGAAGCCGATGCTGTGAAGCGTGTAGACGATAGCTCCGAAGAAGCCGTAGATGAATACCGGATTGATGCCGCGGTCGCGGGAGATCTGCGCACACTGCATCATCAACAGCATGATGGCTGCGGCGTAGACCGCATAGAGGATGGCGGCCAACCAGCGGGCGTACTCGTCGCTTAGGATGGGCAAGAGCAGCAATGAGGTGATGATGAACGGGAACACGATGCGGTAGGAGGTGGTGATAGACAGCCGCACATCCTTCAAGCGCCAAAGCCAGAGCACCACGATGGCAGCGATGAGCATACCTGCCATGGAGAGCACGTTCACATACACGCCGAGCGCAGGCTCTGCAACAGCGATGGAGCGCATGATGCCTGCGCAGAATCCGACCGCGCCGATGCAGAGCGCGCTGCGCCAGTGATCGCCCAATACCTGGCGATAGACCTGCGGGTGCTCGCGGGGTATGTCAGAGAACATGGGCTGATCGGGGTCTATGGTGCGGCTGCGCAGCGACACGCAGAGGCCGAACAGGGGTAGGAACACCAGGGGAATGAGATAGGCCGTCACCGCTTGCGGGATCAGATACAACGCGAAGTAGAGCACCGCGCCCCACGCGCTTCCTACCAGGATGTCGCGCGTGCCTGCATCGGCATCCTGGCTTGCGAAGAGGCGTTGCCAGAGCATGTAGAACCCTGCAGAGCCCAAGCCCAAAAGGGCACCGCCTGTGCATACCAGAGCAAGCGCGGCTTCATGCACATAGATCGCAGCGATGAGCGCGCACCAGCCTGCGAAGTAGATGGCGCTCGTGAGCTTCACGAGGAACGTGCGCGTAGGTCCTGGCATGAAGTACGATCCCACGCAGCTTGCTACATAGCTTAGGGAGAACACGATAGATTGCGTGAGGAAGAACCAGAAGACGATGGTGTGCGTCTGGAATCCTAGGGGCAAGAAGGGGAACACCCCGCCCCATACGCCAGCGGCGTTGATGGCCAGGAACAAGGCATAGCCAAGCGATGCCACATTCGGGATCAGCATATGTGCAAGGGTCTGTGGACGTGCGATTCGCATGCTCAAAGTATAGCCCGCCTCAACGCGAAGGGTGGAAAGAGGGGATGGGATCATACAGCCCTGAACGGGTATTCTTCGAAAATCACACGCTTTATGTGACCCTCTCGGAAGCTCTTTTGGATAGAGTTCGCCATCAGAGGAGCCAACCTTTTCGTCCTTGTGGGGAAGGGCGGGGTTGGCACTGAGGAGAAGGAGAGGAGTCAGCTATGGTTGACGCGAAGCTTTCCCGTCGCACGTTCGTCAAGGCGAGCGGTGCGCTGGGAGCGCTGGCCGTTGCGGGGGGAAGCGCGGCGGCTGGGAACCTGTTCGGTCCAGCGGTGCCCAAGGCGCATGCGGAAGAGGCAGATGATGTCATCTGGACGCACTGTCATGTGAACTGCGGTGGCGCGTGCGTGTTGCAATGCCACGTGAAGGATGGCGAGATCGCCTACGTGGAATCGGATAACACCGGTGACAGCTCATTCGGCGGTGAGGGCTTCCAAGCGCGTGCCTGCTTGCGCGGCCGCTCCATCCGCCGCTGGATCAACAGCCCGGATCGGTTGAACTACCCCATGAAGCGCGTTGAGGGAACGAAGCGTGGTGAGGGGAAGTACGAGCAGATCTCTTGGGATGAGGCGCTGGACACCATCGCAAGCGAATTCAAGCGCGTGAAGGACACCTATGGCAACGAGGCCGTCTTCATCCAAGAGTGCTCGGGCGTCGAGCAGAACTTCATGATGAACAACCCCTTCTTCCGCCTGTTCAATCTGGTGGGTGGTGAGGTGACTCGTTACGGCAACTACTCCAACGGCGCTCTGAACTTCGGCGCGAAGCCCTACACCTATGGGGACAGCTGGGGTGCGCGCTCGTTCCGGACGCTGGCGCCAGGCGAGCTGGTGGTGCTCTTCGGCAATTCGCCCTCTGAGACGCGCATGTCGGGAGACGGCTTGGGCTATGACCTGGCAGTGGCCATGGAGAAGAAGGGCGTGCGCGTCATCTGCATCGATCCGCGTCGCAACGACCTGGCCACTAACCATGAGGTGGAATGGATCCCCATCTTCCCGGGCACGGACGCGGCGCTCGTGGCCGGCCTTGCCCATGAGATGATCAAAGAGAACCTGGTGGACAGGGACTTCTTGCACAAGTACTGCGTGGGCTTCGACGAGGCCACGTTGCCTGAGGGGGCACCGGCGAACAGCTCCTATGAGGCTTATATCCTGGGTACGGGCTATGACAAGGTGGAGAAGACGCCGGCGTGGGCGGCTGCCATCACCAAGATCCCCGAGGCGCGCATCAAGAAGCTGGCCCATGAGATCGCTGAGGCCAAGCCGTGCTTCATCGCGCAAGGCTGGGGCGCGCAGCGCCACACCAATGGCGACTATGCAGCGCGCGCTGTCATGCTGCTGCCGCAGCTGGTGGGGCAAGTGGGCCTGCCGTCCACCAATTCGGGCATGCGCGAGGGCAACAGCAGCATGGATATCCCTACGCTTCCTACGGGCGACAACCCCATCAAGGAGAAGTTCCCCAACTTCATGTGGCCCGAAGCCATCGAATGGGGCGAGAAGATGACGGCTACCAATGCCGGCATCCAGAAAGGGGATAAGCTCAAGCAGCCCATCAAGTTCTTAGTGAACTATGGCAACAACATGATGTCCAACCAGAATGGCGACATCAACACCACCACCGATATCCTGCGCGATGAGAGCAAATGCGAGTTCATCCTGCAATACGACGTGGTCTGGAGCGATTCGTGCAACTGGGCCGACATCGTGCTGCCGGACCTCACGCCCCAAGAGACGTGGTCGCTGTCCGCATCGGGTGAGAATTGCGATCACAAGGGCGTTTGGGTAGGCCGCCCCACTTCCGAGCCCAAGTTCGAGCGGCGCGAGGTGTATGAGGTCTGCGCTGAGCTGGCGAAGCGGTTGGGTGTGGAGAAGGAATACACCGAGGGCAAGACCCGCGAAGCGTGGATGCATGAGCTCTATGACGAGTTCCGCGAGGACAATCCTGAGGCGCCTACGTGGGACGAGATGCTCACGCGCGGCATCTGGAAGAAGGATTCCGAGCCGGACAACGAAGTGGATCCCTACATCGTGGATCCCGAGGCGAATCCGCTTGAGACGGAGACGGGCAAGATCCAGATCTATTCGCCGGAGCTTGCGAAGATGGCCAAGGAATGGGAGCTTCCCGAGGGAGATGAGATCTATCCCATCCCGGTCTACGTGCCCGGCCATGATGGCCCTGGCTCTGAAACCGAGGAATACCCGTTGCATCTGTGCGGCTACCATACGAAAGCGCACACGCATTCCAGCTACGCCAACAACCAGATCATCCAGGATGCGCATCGCCATAACGTGCTCATCAATCCGAAGGACGCTGATGAGCGTGGCATCAAGAACAACGACAAGGTCCGCGTTGCCAGCAAGCAAGGTGAGGTGGAGATAGAGGCCCGCGTCACCAAGCGCGTGATGCCTGGTGTGGTGATGATCCCCGAAGGCGCTTGGCACGATGCGGACATGCAGGGTGACAAGGTGGATAAGGGCGGATGCTTGAACACGCTCACCACGCGTCATCCCAACCCCATCTCCAAGCAGACCGGTCAGCACAATGCGCTTGTGCAAGTGAAGAAAGCCTAAGGAAGGAGCCGCATCATGACACAATACGCATTTCATTTCAGCGGCTCGCGCTGCACTGGGTGCAAGACATGCGAGCTGGCGTGCAAGGATTATCACGACCTGGGCACCGATGTGGCCTACCGACATGTCTATGAGTACGAAACGGCAGGGGATTGGAAGGCAGATGAGGCGGGCTGCTGGAGCGTGGATGGCACCAGCTACTATGTCTCCGTTGCTTGCAACCACTGCGATGATCCCGCTTGCACGAAGGTCTGTCCGACCGGGGCCATGCACAAGGATGAGCAGACGGGCATCGTCTCGGTGGACACTGACCGCTGCATCGGATGCGGCTACTGCCACATGGCGTGCCCTTACAATGCGCCGAAGGTGGACCGCACCAAGGGCCATTCGGTGAAGTGCGATGGCTGCGCAGAGCGCGTGGCGGCGGGCAAGAAGCCCATCTGCGTAGAAGCATGTCCTTTGCGTGCGCTGGAATTCGCGCCCAAAGAGGACGTGGAGCGCAACAACAAGGACTCTGAGGTGGCCGACATCGCGCCGCTTCCATCGAAGGGCTATACCCATCCCAATCTGTACATCGTGAAGCCGGCCGGGGCTGAGAAGGCTGATGAGGCCACTGGCAAGGTCGTGAACACCCTGGAGGTGAAGTAGCATGGCATCTGCATTCGCTGAGCTGCCCTTGGCGCTCTTCTCGACGCTGGCGCCCATGGGGGCCGGAGCCTTCCTCATCTTAGCCATCCTCTTCAGCACGACGAAGGTGGATGATGCTGCAGCAAAGCGCATCGACCGATTCACGGCCATTCCGGTGGCGCTCGTGATCGTCGGGTTCATCGCTGCGTTCTTCCACCTGGCCAGTCCTCTGCATGCCTTCGGCGTGTTCGCAGGCCTGGGTTCTTCGCCGCTCTCCAATGAGCTGGCCATGGGCTGCGTCTTCGCCGTGGTCATGCTGGTGTATTGGATCTGGGCTTCAGCAGGCAAGATGAGCGCGGGCGTGCGCAAGGGACTGCTCTGGGCCACGGCGGTGCTCGGGCTCGTGTTCGCCTGGTTCACGGGCATGGCCTATATGATCGATACCATCCCTTCATGGAATACATTCGCAGGTCCCGTGCAGATGATCGGCTTCGCGCTTCTGGGTGGCGCAGCTGTTGCCGTGCTCGTGCTGGTGCTGGCGAAGAACAGCGATGTGCTCAAGAGCTCTCCTCTGAAGACGGCGGTGCTCATCGTTGTGGTGGCGGGCGTCGTGTGCGGCATCGGCGGCTTGGCTGCGCAGGCTGCGGCCACCGGTGGCATGGCGAATGCCTTGGCATCCGGTGCTGATCTGGTGAGCGGCGCCATGGTGGTCATCATCTGCGGTGCCATCTGCCTGGTGGGCACCGGCGTGTGCGATGCGTTCGCCGTGCGCGGCGCGAACGCAGGTGCGCTGGTGGGCGTGAGCTCAGGAGCGGTCGTGCTGGCTGTGGTCGGCATCTTGATGCTGCGCTTGGCGTTCTATGCCATGCAGCTGTCCGCGGGCTTGAGTATCATGTGACCATGGCTGATCGGTTGCACAAGAGCGCTCTTGATGAGATGGGGTCGGTGGCTTTCCTTGGGGAGGTCACCGGCCCCCTCTTCCTGTATGATCCAACCTCCGATGAGCCTCGGGCGCTCTATCAAACGTTGGCTTCCTTGGATGTGGATGAGGCGGCTGCGGCGTGGCCGTTCGCATCAGAGGATGAGGTGCGCGCCGCTTTAGCGCTCATGCAGGAGGGCCTTGCTGAAGGCGTGGATGAGGCGCTCATCGAAGAATACCGGCGTCTCTTCGTTGGCCCCAAGCCCAAGGCTGCTCCGCCATGGGGGTCGGTGTACACGGATCGCGAATGCGTGATCTTCGGCGCGACGACGCTGGCGCTGCGCTCCTGGTTGCGCCAGGTGGGGATCCAGGCACCCGGTGACGGTACGGAGCCGGAGGATCACATCGGATTGGAGCTGGTCCTCATGAGCTGGATCGCCCGCGAGCGCCCTGAGCTTCTGGATGAGTACCTGACCCAGCACCTGCTCCCGTGGGCGCCGCATTTCCTGGAAGTGGTGGAGCGTCAGACGACCCATCCCTTCTTCAGCGGGTTGGCCTCGTTGACGGCAGCATCGCTTGAGGGCGTGCAAGAAGAGCGCAGGCTTCATGTGAGCACGCCGCGCTTCTTTCGATAGGACCCCCTCATGGAGACGGCCCTCAATGAGATCACGCTCGTCCTGTTCACTACGCTCGCGCCCGCTGGTGCGGTGGCATATCTGCTGATGGCGCTCCCGATCATCGTGTCCGGCCCCACGCTTGAGCCAATGGTGCGCCGCAAGTTGGATCAGTTCCTGTGCATCCCCATCGTGGTGGCTATGGTGGGACTCATAGCGTCAGCCACGCATCTGGGCAATCCTGCGAACGCCCTCTATGTGGTGACGGGGTTCGGTCGCAGTCCGCTTTCGAATGAGGTGGTCTGCGGGGCCGTGTTCTTGGGGGCGGCGGGCGTCTTCTGGTTGACGGCGTTTTCAGTTGGGCCTGACCGCCTCGCGCTTCGACGCGTCTTGGCTGCCATCATCTCCGTCTTGGGCCTGGTGTTCATAGGTGCCATATCGCTTGCCTATGATGCGGATACCATCATCACATGGAGCACGCCCTTCGCACCCATCACCACCTGGTTGAATGCCGTCTCAGCCGGTCCGCTCTTGGCCCTGTTGGGGATGCGCGCTGCACGCTTCTATACGCCACATCACCGATTGGGGCGCGGATTGGTGATGGTGGCAGCGGTGGCGCTCATAGCTTCCATCGTTGCGTATGCCGTTTGGGGCGCAAGCTTGCCGCAGATCCACAATGCTCTATCCACGGCATCGGAGCTGGCACCAGCGTTCTTGCCCTCCATCGGCCTCTTCGCTGTGTTGGGAGCATCTTCGCTCCTCTTGGGTGCGAAGACGGTCTGGTGGCGCGGCGAGGCTCCTTTGCGCTTGCCCATTCTGGCTGTGGTGCTCATGTTGGTGGCCATCTTCATCATGCGCTTCCAGTTCTACATGATCCACATGACCGTTGGCGTGTAGGCGCGTATCAGGGGGACGGAGGAAGTCTGTATCAGGGGGACGGAGGAGTGATACGCCCT
>CANODU010000022.1 GCA_947565185.1 uncultured Eggerthellaceae bacterium
CTTGGGCTGCAGAATCACCCTCGACCCCCATCACCCCATTCGGCTCTGTAACAAAAATGGATAGGCCACAGATCCTGCGGCAACCCATTTCAGGGCTGCGCGCATGATCTGCGGGGTCCGGCAGGTACCTGCATCCTGGTCTTGCTTGTTGCCCTTCTGGTTGACGTGGGTGCGGCCAACTGGCCGCACGAGAACCAAACAATAGGTTTGTGCTTTGCACAAACCTATAACACTCATCCTGTTGCTGCCTGGAAAGTGATGCGGCGCAAGAGATCCTCTGACCTGAGAGGCAATCTCGCCGCACAAACTAACAGCGCAGTGCAAGCACTGCGCAAAAGGTTGGATTCGCTTCGCTCATCCAACCGAAGCTCTCTCAGGATGTGTGTTATGCCCTTTGCATATCCATGCAAAGGGCACTGTTTTCATTTGTGCTGGCAGTTGCCAGCACCCACAGCAATCTGACACAGATCCCGTGGGTGCGGCCAACTGACCGCACATCTTCAAAACAATAGGTTTGTGCTTTGCACAAACCTATAACACTCATATCGGTTGTGCCCTTTTCAGTGGGTATAGATTGTCATATGATGATTTCATGTTCAGCGATCTCATCATCACGTATCTCTTCCTCGGCGGCACCGGTGCTGGGTGCTGTTTCATTGCGGCCGCACTGGGTCTTCTTGCTGAACCAGAAGCGATGAAGAGCCTCCTTGCGACGCGCATGCGCACGTTGGATGGGCAGCCTTGGAAACGCTTCTTCGCTGCACTGTATCTAGCTGCTCTTGGTGCGCTCGTTATCGGCGCTCTTTGTCTTATGGCAGATGTAGGTCGTTTGGATAGGGTGCTCCTCTTGCTCTTTCAGCCAATGCCGACGTATATCGCCTTCGGTGTTTGGGTCATCATCGCTTGTGCGCTCTTTGCGAGCATGCGCCTCTTGGTGTGGCTCGGCATGCTACCTCTTTCGCGGCGCATGGCAAGCATCATGGACATTCTCTGTCTCATAGCCAGTGCGGCAGTCATCGTTTATACCGGGCTCCTGCTTTCGAATGTGCAGGCGGTTCCTCTTTGGAATACCCCATGGCTTGTGGTGCTGTTCGCGCTCTCGGCGCTCTCGTGCGGTATTGCGTTGGCATTCTGTGCAGCGTTCGTTTCCCGAACGATGACCATGTTCGCTTCCACGTTGATGCGGCTCACGAAGATCGATGCAGGCATCATCGTTATCGAAGCCATCGTGACCGTCGTTTGCTTGCTGTCTGTCTGGAGTGCAGCGGGGGGAGTGACAGGTCCTGCTGACAGCACGGGTCAAGCTGCGCTCATCTCACTGGAAAGCTTGCTGACTGGTTCCTTAGCTGCGCTTTTCTGGGCTGGTTTTGTCTTCGTGGGTCTGGCAGTGCCCTTCGTGCAGGATATCGTCATCGTTCGCACATCCCATGATGCTATTCCGCAGGATCGCGTGAATGCCCGTATCTCCTTCATGTTAGGTACCGCTGGATGTGTGCTCGTTGGTGGCCTCATCCTGCGTGTTTTGATCGTTCAAGCTGCTCTGCATCCTTTGGCGCTCATCTTATAGAAAGGTTGTTCCATGATCTCATTCAAAGTTGACGAGACCAGCGATGTGCCCCTTTGGGTGCAGTTGCGGCAACGTATCGCGTACCTCATCAATGCGGGTGAGCTGAAGCCAGGCGAAAAGCTTCCCACGGTACGTGGGCTTGCCTCTGACATCTCCATCAACTACAACACGGTGAACAAGGCGTATCTGAGCTTGGTGTCCGATGGGTATCTGGAATCTACCCGCGGGCGTGGCGTATTCGTAACAGACATCGCTTCCCAGCTGGGCGATGACGAATTCGGTCAGGTGAGCGAGATCATGGATGATGCCATCGCTGCTTGCTGTGAGTTGGGGATGAGCTACGCTGACATAGAGAAGGCGTTTGCACGCCATATCAAGCGGCTTCGATATAGCTCAGAACACGACGATGAGCCGGGTGGTCGCATCGTTGATTTTCACGAAGCGCAGAGCAAGCGACAGACAAAGGGAGCATAGAGCATGGGAATGGCGAAGCAACGCGAAGGGGCTCATGCCGACAGGCAGGCAGCTGAGCAAAGAAAGCGATTCTGCGTCAAGCCTGATACGGGAACTCAGATCATCGGCGAACAGGCATCGAACACCGGCGTGATCCTCTTTTCGGTGATGCTCTTCTTGGTTTCGCTGATCATCTGCTTGGCCATTGGCTTTGCTGTGCAAGGCACCATGACCCTTGCAGCCATCGTGATAGCAGTCATCATCGCGGCGTTCTTGACCGCTTCATGTCACATCGCTCAGCAATGGGAGCGTGTGGTGGTGCTGCGTCTGGGGAAGCTGAACCGCGTGTCGGGTCCAGGGCTCTTTTGGACGTGGCCCATCATAGAGAGCAATACCATGCGGGTAGATACGCGCATGCGCGTGACCACCTTCGGCGCAGAGGAGACCCTTACAGCGGATCTTGTACCACTGGATGTGAACGCCGCGCTGTTCTGGCACGTGTGGGATGCGAAGGCGGCATGCACCGAAGTGAGAGACTTCGCTGCTGCGGTAGATCTCTCAGCTCAAACGGCCTTGCGTGACGCCATCGGACGTGCCACTGCTGCCGAGGTGGCCATTCGACGCGAGCAGCTGGATCGCGAATTGAAGCGCGTGCTGGAGGAGAAGGTAGCGCCATGGGGTGTGACCATCTTGTCCGTAGAGGTGCGCGACATCCTCTTGCCGCAGGATCTGCAGGGGATCATGTCGCTGGAAGCACAGGCGGAGCAACGCAAGAAGGCGCGTGCCATCCTCATCGAGGCGGAGCAAGATATCTTCGAGATGCTGAACGAGATGGAGGGTCTCTATGAAGGCAATGAGGCCGTCATGCATCTGCGTTCCATGCACTTGTTGAACGAATCGCTTCGCGAAGGCAAGGGAACGGTGGTCATCCCCAGCGCCTTCGCTGAAGGGTTCAACGATGCCGGCTTCCTCGACGGCCTGAAGGAGAGGATCTGACGACGCTGCATCATGTCCTGATGTGCGGGCTCATCCCGGATTCCTGGTGCGCTGAGCACGCAGTCTGAACCATCGCAGATTGTCATAGGATTATCCTTGATTGTCATAGGACAAAGAGCTATAGTCTTCCCAACAGAGTCGGCCGCTCTCAATAGTTCTTTCGACGCATCAGCACATCGGTGCGTGTTGCGTCATGGCAAGAGGAGGAGAGATGACGGGAATGACCAGCTCGCAGGGCGGGCTCACCCGTAGGAGCTTTCTCAAGGGAACCGCAGTTGCTGCTGGGGCTGTAGGCCTAGCCGGCGCTGGCAGCATGATCAGCACAGACGGTTGGTTGGCGCCTGCGAAAGCGCATGCAACGCCAGAGGAACGGACGGCGTATACCTACCATCAAAAGCATTGTGGTGGATGCTGCGCGCTCAAGTGCACGGTGCGAGATGGACGTTTGGTCTTAGTGCAGCCCAATGATGTGGGTGAAGATATGTATCGGACCATCTGTCTGAAGGGCATATCAGAGGTGACCCATATCTATGGTGACGGGCGCGTGCAGACACCGCTCAAGCGCGTAGGAGAGCGCGGATCAGGGCAATTCGAACCTATCAGCTGGGATGAAGCGCTGGATGATATCGCGGAGCGCGTAAAGGAGATCCAGGCGCAGTACGGCAAGGACGCTCTGCTTGTAGCCTCATGCGCTGAGGCAGACTCCACGTTCTTGGGCCCGCTTCTGGGCGCCCAGAGCGGTGGTTTCACGGGCATCGATGTTGGGGTGGGCAATGGATTGGATCCTGCCACAGGGCTTGGCGCCGGCTATGCCATGTCAGCGCCTGAGGCCCGGGACTGGGCGCGCTCGAAGCTGGTGCTCTCGGTGGGTACGAATTACTGCGAATCCAGCCTGCCGAGCGCTTACCTCTTCGTAGAGGCTAAGGAAGCAGGTGCGCACATGGTCACGGTGGATCCGCACTATTCCACTACGGCCAGCAAGTCCGATGAATGGATCCCCATTGCACCGGGTACGGATGCGGCTTTGTTCTTGGGCATGGTCAGCCATATCTTGGATAACAAGCTGTATGACGATGCGTTCGTGCGCCAGCATACCAGCTTCCCCTTCCTGGTTGATGATGCCACGCATAAGCTTTTGCGTGACCATGCTGAGGATCCAGCTGCTGAGGAGCCTGAGACGGGGGCTACCAATCCGTTCTTCGTCATGGATCCAGTGACGGGGAATCCCATTCGCTTCGACCAGATGACAATGCCGGCGCTCAGCGTGACCGAGGCGCCGGGAAATGTTGGTGCGCATACGGTATGGGACCTCATGCTGGAGACGCAGAAGCCCTATACCACCGCCTGGGCTGCAGAGATCACGGGCATTCCCCAAGAGCGCATCGAGGCACTGGCGGAAGAATACGCTGAAGGGCCATCGTCGCTGGCGTTGGGTTGGGGTGGCAATGACAAGATGACCAACGCGGATATCTCCGGACATGCCGCAGCGCTTCTCGTGGCGCTCACGGGCAATATCGGCAAGCCCGGTGCAGGCGTTGGCGTCTATGTGGGCCCGGACTACAACAGCTGGCTTCCCGCCTTGGGCGCTTGGCCTGTGCCGGAGGAATGGGCTGCGGCAGATTCTGAGGTCAGCCTCTATGACATGCCGGTCAAGGAGAACAACTGCCATGGTGCCATCTTCTGGGGCGATTTCATCGCTCAGCACGTGGCAGACATGAATTTGACCACGCAGTGGGCCGATACGCTGGATCTCATCGTCAGCATCGATCCGTATTTCACCGAAGGCGCCAAGTGGTCGGACTACATCCTGCCAGCCACGTCGCGCTTTGAATATGATGACGAGATCGGCAACATAGCTGACGGCTATAGCCAACTCGTCCTTCAAGAGAAGGTGATCGAACCGCTCTTCGAGGCGAAGACCGATCTTTGGATCACGCGCGAGATAGCGAAGCGCTTCGGGCAAGATGCCTATCTACCGAAGACGGGCGCAGAGCGGGTAGAGGCCATGCTGGCCACATCCACCGATCCGCAGGTGGCAGCTCTCAAGCTGGATGACATCGTTGCGAACCAGGGCGTCTGGCCATCGCCGGATCGTTCTGAGATCCGCACGGTGGCTGATGACCTCAAATTCGCGACGCCGTCTGAACGCTTGGAGGTCTATTACGACAACATGGTTCCCTTCGACCAGGCTTTGCCGCAATGGGAGCCGTGCGAAGAGATCGGCAACGAAGACTTGCGTGCAACGTATCCGCTGCAGCTCACCAATACGCGCACGCGCTTCCGTATCCACAACCAATACAACGACGCCAAGTGGCTGCAGCTCTATTACGAGCCAACGGTCGTGGCGAATCCGTCTGACCTGGAGGCACGGGGCATTGCGAACGGCGATATCGTGGAGGTGTTCAACGAGCGCGGCAGCTTCACGGTGCCTTGTGATGCCAATGATGCTATCCGGCCTGGCTCGGTGCGCATCTATGAGGCGGGTACCGCAGACTATACCGTGGCTGGCAACGTGCAGAACACCACGAATCGCACCACCATCGAGCGCGGTTACAGCCTCATGTGCGGTCCGGTGATCCCGTTCTCTGACACTCTCGTCGATATCCGCAAGGCGTAGAAAGGAGCTGATAGCTATGACCAGGCTTGCGATCGTCATCAGCAAGGATCGTTGCGTCGGCTGCCACACCTGCGCGTTGTCTTGCAAGATGCAGAACAATATCCCTGAAGGCCTCATGTGGAATCGCGTGCTCACGGAAGGGTGCGATGTAACCGATGGTGCACAGGGAACCTACCCCAACCTCACGCGCACCTATCTGCCCGTGGCATGTCAGCATTGCCAGAACGCTGCATGTCAGCGCGTCTGTCCTACGGGTGCCACGTACAAGGATGATAAAGGGCGTGTCGAGATCGACTACGACAAGTGCATCGGCTGCCGCATGTGCATGGCGGCATGTCCTTACAATGCACGCGTTTTCAATTGGAGTGAGCCAGAGCGGCTGACTCAGGCGAACTATGGGGACGCTCGCGTGCCCGTACGGCCGAAGGGCGTCGTGGAGAAGTGCACGCTCTGCAAGGAGCGCACTGACGACGGCGAAAAGCCCATGTGCGTCATCTGCTGCCCCGGTCACGCCCGCTTCTATGGAGATCTTGATGATCCCGAAAGCGATGTGGCGAAGCTTGTTCGAGACAAGCACGCTACCGCCCTCTTGGAAGAGATGGGCACGCAACCTTCCGTTCACTATTTCGAATAGGTGATGATCATGGAATTGCTCAAACGAAACAAAGCGCTGACCGGTGTGCTTGCGGTGCTCGTCGTCGTCGGTGTGGGCTGCTATATCGCTCAGCTGGTTGGTGGCCTTGCCATGACAGGCATGAACAACGGAACTTCGTGGGGCCTCTATATCACGTGCTTCATGTTCTTCGTAGGACTCTCAGCTGGTGGTCTCATCGTCGCATCCTCGGCCAGCATCTTCCATATCAAGAAGTTCAAGCAGGTGGCTATGCCCGCAGTCATCTTGTCTACGGTGTGCATCTGCATAGCTGGGCTGTTCGTGCTGATAGACCTTGGCGGCTTGTATCGGGTCTGGCGCATCCTCACGGGCCCCAATCCCACGTCGCCCTTGATCTGGGATATCTGCGTGATCACATGCTATCTGGTGATCAACATCTTCTACTTGCACTTCATGCGCAAGGGCAATGATCATGCCGTGAGCATCGTGTCGCGCTTCGCATTGCCCGTTGCCATCCTCGTGCACAGCGTGACCGCTTGGATCTTTGGTTTGGAAAATGCGAAAGAAGGTTGGTACACGGCCATCCTGGCGCCCATCTTCGTAGCATCTGCTCTGGATTCGGGTTTGGCACTGCTCCTGTTGGCATTGACGGGACTGCGTCGCAAGGGCATCTTCGAGGTCTCTCAAGATCTCATTGCCTCCCTGGCTGGCCTTCTAGCCACCTGCGTTGCCGTGGATGCGTTCTTCATCGGCTGCGAACTGCTGACCACAGCCTATCCGGGCACGGAAGCGGGTGTCCTCATCTTGTCTGAGTTGACCGCTGGTCCTACGGCGCCCTTCTTCTGGATAGAGATCCTTTGTGGGCTCGTGCTGCCGTTCTGCATCTTGGTGTTCGCGAAGAATCGGCAGAACAGCGTCTTGGTTTGCGTGGCAAGCGGTCTCATCGTCTTGGGTGTGTTCTTCAAGCGCATCTGGCTGCTCTTCACATCGTTCATCACGCCAGATGTCTACGGCGCTCCAGGCCTCATCTCTGGATCGAGCGTGGCCAGGCATGCGCAGGGTGTCGACTCCTTTGCCGTGATCAGCTCCTATGCGCCTACAGCCATTGAGATCTTCGTGGTGCTTGGCGTGCTCGCCTTAGGATTCTTGGCTTTCATGGCGCTGACCGGTTGGTTGATCGGCGCTGGCAAGAATGCAACGGCAACGGAGCAGGCGGCGCCTGCCACAGCGTGATGCTCAGAGCAATGGGGATGCAATAGATGTCCTCTTCAATGACCGAAAGGGAGGGGTCCATGGATCTGAAGGCCTATGCAGATGCATGTGCGTTCATTGGCAATTCGCTTCTTAAGCCGATGTCGCAGACAGAGACCATTGGTCTTGACCCCTCCTTCTGGCTGGCGTTCCCTGATCTTGATGATGCCGCAGTAGCTCAGGCGAAAGGGGCTCTTGCACAGTGGGCAGAAGCCCATGCGGTACAAGGGGATCAAGCTGTCCATGACGCATCTGTTGAGTTCACGCATCTCTTCGTCGGGCCGCCCTCCCCGGCTGCTCCTCCTTGGGAGACCATGAATCGCGAAGAGGGCGTAACCGTAGGCTTTGGCAAGCCCACGTTTGCCATGCAGGATATCCTGCGGGATATGGGTCTTGAGGTCAGCAATCAGAACAATCAATATGCTGATCATATGGGTATCGAACTGCTTGCGCTTTCAGAGATGTGTCGTCGCGTTGATGCTGGGCAGATGAATGCGAATGCAGTGTCTGCTTTTGTGCATAACCATCCAGGTTCTTGGGTGCAAGCTCTCCATGCCAAGGTGCATGATGCTGTACCGGGTGGCTACTATGATCATGTGCTTGATCTTGCAGAAGCTCTCCTGGCCATGCCATTGATCTAACCTGAACCAAGAGCATCAACCCTCGTGGGTGCCGCCAACGGGCGGCACGAGAACCAAACAATAGGTTTGTGCCTTGCACAAACCTATAACATCCTTTTTGCCTTCATGGGGTGATGGGGGCGCTCGGGTTTGGCTTCGCCCTGCGAAATCCATGATGGTGTATATCATGGATTTCTTGGGCTGCAGAATCACCCTCGACCCCCATCACCCCATTCGGCTCTGTAACAGAAAATGGATAGGCCGCAGATCCTGCGGCAACCCTTTCAGGGCTGCGCACAGGATCTGCGGGGTCCGGCAGGCACCTGCATCTCTTCCTCAAAGTGTGTCGGTGCTGCTTCGCAGCACCTCTTTTCATGGGACGGCCTTACGGATGCTTCGCATCCGAACGGCCTAACCGGGCTTACGCCCGGTTGAAGACCTCGTGGGTGCGGCCAACTGGCCGCACATCTTCAAAGCAATAGGTTTGTGCTTCGCACAAACCTATAACACTCATATCCATGCAAAGGGCATTGCATTCACAAGTGTTGGCAGTTGCCAGCACCCACATCAACCAGCATCTGCCTTTTGCTAGAATCAGCGAAAACACGCGTTCGAAAGACGGGCATGACCTCGCGCAAGCTGACGAATCTCAAGACCTCCCGTGAGAAGGTCCTCATGACCTTTGCGGTCATCGCCATCTTGATAGGGAGCGCTCTCTTCTTCTATGGAGAATGGACGGTGAGCATCGGTTGGTTCGGTGTTGTCCATTATCTCCTCAGAGCGGTGGGAGCTGCGTTCATTGGTACGGGCGTGCTGATCATTGGGATCTGGTTCACCATCGGAAAGGTGGCCGAATTCCGAGGGAAGGAGTCGGACGCGCGGCGTCAGATCGCGCTCGATGCTGGCCGGCAAGGCTTGACCGTACTCTTGAATGTTCTCATCTACGGCGGCCTGTTCATCCTGGTCATGGGCGGGCTTGCTGCCCTTGATTCTGCGGGTATCGCGTCGGTCATCGTCGTTCTCATCTTGTGGGCGGTCTGCATCGCAGGATTCGTCGCGTATCGGCGCTATCGGAAGAAGCACAAGGCCAGCTACGCTGTCATAGGGAACATCGGCGTTGCGCTCGTGCTCCTCTTGCTGGGTGCTGGCATGTTCTTCTTCGGATGCAGGGATTCCATGAGCGCTGCGCAAGACTTACGCGATGGTCCTGTCGAAGCCGATGCATTCTTGGTGGATGCGCGTCTGAATAATCCCAACTGGCGATATCGGTTCATCGTGCAGCCGAACCACGTGCTCACGTTCTATACGCCTGATGAGGAGCGGATCGTCCTAGAGGTTTTAGATGCGAATGTGGACGATGTGAAGGTGATCAATGACATGGGCAACTACGTGCATCTCACATACTATCCGCATACGCAGATATTCTGTGACGCGCAGCTATGGAGCGAAGGCCGCCAAGCCATGGGCGCAGATCTGATGGCGCGGCTGGATGAGACCTATGACTTGGAGATCGAGGCGCCGAACGCATAGCGGGTTCTCTTGTGTCAGTCAGATTGTTCGAAGGCGCTGGTTCTACCAGCGCATGTCCTTGAATTCAGGCGTAGTCGCGGCTGGTGATGGGGTGCTGCGCCAGTTCTAGGCGCTTGCGCAGCACGTTCGTGCGACGCACGGATTCCAGTAAGAGCTGGCAACGTGTGCCGATCAGATCCGTGTTCGCATCCAAGAATTCGCCAGCGTCTTCGCGCGCGAGAGAGAACATCTGGATCAGCTCCTTGTCGGCCAGATGCGGCTCTCCTGCCGGTTCTACGTATGCGATCACCACGCGCACGTTCTCTTCGGTCATGCCCACCGAAGAATGGCCAGACTGTGGCAACGGAATGAGCGCGCTGCCTTCCAGATCCGTGCGCACGCGGTATCCGGTCTCCTCGCTCAGTTCGCGGTTGACGCACGCTTCCAAAGATTCGCCTGGCTCTATCAGCCCTGCTGGGAACGCGATCACCCATGCGTTCACGGGGTAGCGGAATTCGCGGATCAGCAGCAGCGAATCATCAGGCAGAACGGGTACGATGCACACAGCATCGGCTTGGGGCTGCACGCCGGCAGCGTTCGCCTCCAGCGCTGCGCGATATTCCTCGGGCCCCTTCCGTGACACGGATTCGTATTCGAAGGTGCCTCCGTCGGGCTTCTGATAGGTCAGGATGTACTTCTTGAGCCAGCCGTCGCTGACCAGGCGAACATCCTGCAGAGTGGGCGTAGGGATGTCGCGCACCGTTGAGATCTCATGCTTCATGATTCGGCCTCCTTATGGCATCTCTTTATATGAGAAGATGACTCAAGATTGCTGCTGAAATGGCATTCGTTGCTGATCCGATAGGCAAAGACATCTCGAAGGGCGCTTCAGGGGGAGTAAGCGCCCTTCGAGCATTGGTCGAACAGCTTCTCTTCTGCGCTGTTCGACTGAGAAGGCCTTGGGGAAGAGGCCTTCTCGGGGAAACCGAGGGTGCGGCTTCCGAGAGAGGAAAGGGGAAGGAGGAGGAACCCCTTTTCATGTGCCTCACGATACGCTGCTCAGATTCGTTTGGGAAGCATGTTCGCGCGCAGGTTGCCCATACGCTCCTTGCATGAAACGCTTTCGTTTCCTTTGAGTGCGGCTCTATCAACTCTGCAGAAGCAGAGCAGCTCTCTGCCTCAAGACGGCTATACATACGAAAAGAGCCCCTGATGGGGCTCTTTTGCGAAACAACTTTGAGACGGGAACTAGAACTCCCTGAAAGAAGACTTGGGCGCGAAGCAGATGGGGCACTTCTCGAAGTCATCACCCTTGTGGATGTAGCCGCACACCGGGCAGAGGTAGAACTTGTCGTCATCAGGAGCATCGATGTTGTTGTATGCATCCATGTAGAGCTCAGCGTGGACGGATTCTGCCAGCTTCGCACGGGTGAACACCATCTCTGCACCGGTTTCGCCTTCGTCGATGGCCACCTTGATGAAGTTCGGGTACATGTCAGAGGTCTCATAGATCTCGCCCATGGCACCGCTGATCAGATTGATGTCCGTTTGGAAGCCCGTGGCTGAAGGGGCCTCAGGCGGCACGTAATCCGGCTCCTTCTTCTGGATCTCAGCGACTTCTAGCTTGATGTGGATCTGCTCCGCAGCACTGGTGGCAGCGAACTGACGAGAGATCTGGTCGTAGCCAGCTTCCTTCGCCAGACGAGAGAACTCAGCGTACTTCGCGCTAGCCCCGGTTTCGCCAGCGACAGCGGCCTTTAGGTTGTCAAGGGTGGTTCCCACGACAGTCTCAACATCGGGAACGATGTTGAAGTTCGATGAATTCTCAGCGGTAGGCACGACGTCACGGGCTCTCATGGTCATGATGATCTCCTTCATTGGTCATGGAATGGTTACGCTCAGCATGAGCGCTTTCGACCATTATAGGTACAAGATTCGAAGAATGGCGTTACGCTTTGATATAAATGTGAGCAAAATGAAGTGCGGTCCAAGGCCTGCTGATCGGAAGGGAGCGATGATGGAGAGAAGGTCTGCGTGGAAGCGCTACGGCGAAGAGGAGCTGGCAGCGCTGAATGATCTTGCTGAGGAATACAAGGCGTTCATCACGGCGAACAAGACCGAACGCGAATGCTGCGCGGCAGCCGTTGAGGCGGCTCAGGCGGCCGGGTATGTGGCGTTGGATGAGGCGATCGCTCAGGGGCAGCGGCTGGAAGCGGGCAGCAAGGTGTATGCCACTGCTCATGGGAAGGCTGTCATGCTGATGCAGCTGGGTGCGGCCAAGCTGGAAGAGGGCGCCAATATCCTTGGTGCGCACATAGATTCGCCGCGGCTGGACGTCAAGCAGAATCCTCTCTATGAGAAGGATGGCTTCACGTTGCTGGACACTCATTACTACGGCGGCATCAAGAAGTACCAATGGGTGGCACTTCCGCTTGGTTTGCGCGGCGTGGTGGCGAAGACTGACGGCACCGTGGTGAAGGTGAACATCGGAGACCACCCCGGGGATCCTGTGTTCTGCGTGACGGATCTGCTGCCGCATCTGGGAGCCAAGCAGATGGAGAAGAAGGGCTCTGAGGTGGTGGAAGGGGAGGACCTGGATGTGCTCATCGGCAACCGATTCATCCCGGCAAAAGAGGATGAGGGCGCCGATGAGAAGGATCCCGTTCGGAAGCTCACCTTGGATCTGCTTGCCCAGAGCTATGGGATCCAAGAGGAGGACTTCCTCTCAGCGGAGCTTGAGGTGGTGCCCGCAGGACCAGCGCGCGACCTGGGTTTGGATCGCAGCATGGTCATCGGCTACGGGCAGGATGACCGGGTCTGCGCCTTCACATCCTTGATGGCCCAGCTGGCTATGGCCGAGCGATCGCTCCAGAAGACGGCTGTCTGCATCCTGGTTGACAAGGAGGAGATCGGCAGCGTAGGAGCTACGGGCATGGAATCAGACTTCTTCGAGCACACGTTCGCTGAGGTCATGGCTTTGGCTGGAGAGCCGGGAGAGCTGGCTTTGCGTCGAGCGCTCAAGCGGTGCCGGATGCTCTCTTCGGATGTGTCTGCTGGTGTGGATCCTGCCTATGAGAGCGTCTTCGAATCCAAGAACTCCGCGTATCTGGGCTGCGGATTGGTCTTCAACAAGTACACCGGAGCCCGGGGCAAGAGCGGTTCGAACGATGCGCGTGCAGAATACATGGCCCATATCCGCCGCGTGATGGATGAGACGGGCGTGACATTCCAGACGGCCGAGTTGGGGCGCGTGGACGCCGGAGGCGGCGGCACCATCGCCTACATCCCTGCGCGCTATGGCATGGATGTCATCGATTCGGGTGTGCCGGTGCTTTCCATGCATAGCCCTTGGGAAGTCACCAGCAAAGCGGATATCTATGAGGCGAAGCGCGGTTACGAGGCTTTCTTGCAGGCATGATGCCGCAGGCGCGCTGCAGCGGGCGGCATCATGCTGCCCGCTGATGTCCGAGCCGCTTTGGCTCAAGCCATCACGGCATGGGCTACTATATAATGGCACCACGATAGCAACGGAGAGCTGGGGGAGATGCATGGCTTACTATTTCGATGAACCTTCGCGCACATTCAATGAGTATCTGCTCGTGCCTGGCTATTCCCCTGAAACGTGCATTCCCTCTGAGGTTTCGCTCAAGACGCCCCTGGTCAAGTACAGGAAAGGCGAAGAGGAGTGCCCCATCAGCCTTTCCATCCCCATGGTATCCGCCATCATGCAAGCCGTATCGGACGATCGCATGGCCGTGTCTTTGGCAACAGAGGGCGGCCTTTCGTTCATCTATGGGTCGCAATCCATCGAAGACCAGGCGGCTATGGTGCGCCGCGTCAAGGACTACAAGGCCGGCTTCGTCACCTCAGACGTGAATCTGTCCCCGAATATGACGCTGACAGATGTTCTGGAGCTGAAAGAGCAGCACGGCTTCTCCACCATGCCCGTGACCGATGATGGCACGAGCCACGGGAAGCTCTTGGGCATCGTCACATCACGTGACTATCGCGTCTCCCGCATGGATCCGAACGAGCCGGTGCGCGAATTCATGACGCCGCGCGAGAAGCTGGTGGTGGCACCGGCAGACACATCGCTCAAGGACGCCAACGACATCATCTGGGAGCACAAGCTGAACTGCTTGCCAATCGTGGATGCTGATGACAACCTGGTGGCCCTCGTATTCCGCAAGGACTACGATTCGCACAAGTCGAATCCGGATGAGATGCTGGATGCGCACAAGCGCTACATGGTGGGCGCCGGCATCAACACGCGCGATTACGCCGAGCGCGTGCCAGCGCTCGTGGAAGCGGGCGTGGATGTGGTCTGCATCGACTCTTCCGAAGGGTATTCGGATTGGCAGCGCCTGACGCTGGAGTGGATCCGCGAACATTACGGGGACACCGTGAAGGTGGGCGCGGGTAACGTGGTGGATGAAGAGGGATTCCGCTTCCTGGCGAACTGCGGCGCAGACTTCATCAAGATCGGCATCGGAGGCGGCTCCATCTGCATCACGCGCGAGACCAAGGGCATCGGCCGCGGGCAGGCCACGGCGGTCATCGAAGTGGCGAAGGCGCGCGACGAATGGTACAAGGAGACGGGCGTCTACATCCCCATCTGCTCTGATGGCGGCATCGTGTACGACCATCACATCTCGCTGGCGCTGGCCATGGGCTCTGATTTCGTCATGCTGGGTCGCTATTTCGCTCGCTTCGACGAGAGCCCATCGAACCGCGTCATGGTGAATGGCTCCTACATGAAGGAGTACTGGGGCGAAGGAAGCGCCCGCGCGCGCAATTGGCAGCGCTATGACCTGGGTGGAGACAAGAAGGGCATGACGTTCGAAGAGGGCGTTGATTCCTATGTTCCCTACGCGGGTTCGCTCAAGGACAATGTAGACCTCACGCTTTCGAAGGTGAAGAGCACCATGTGCAATTGCGGCGCGCTCACCATCCCCGAGTTGCAAGAGAAGGCGAAGCTCACGGTGGTGTCCAGCACGTCCATCATCGAGGGTGGCGCACACGACGTGGTTCTCAAGGACAAGAACACCTACGGTTCGAATTCCTAGATGTGTCGGCCCTGCCAAAGGCAGGGCCTCCTGATATGGAACGGCCTTACACCTTTCATTGCATTCAAGGTGAACGGCCTAAAATGAAGGGCTTTCAGCCCTTCATTTTGAAAGAGCTCCAACCCTTGTGGGTGCCGGCAACTGCCGGCACGAGAACAAAGCAAGAGACCTGTGCTTTGCACAGGTCTCTCACCTTCTTATGTCCTTTGCATGAACATGCAAAGGACACTGTTTTCAAAAGTGCTGGCAGTTGCCAGCTCCACATCAACCAGATGCCCTTTCATGCAGGGCTGATGCAGGAAGCGATCAGGCGGCGCAGGTCCTCTATGCCTGCACCGGTCTCCGCAGAGGTCAACAGCACGGGCGTGCCTTGTGGCAGCTCCAGAGCACGCATGATGCGCTGCTTCTGCGTGTTCGCCTTCTGCTTGGAGAGCTTATCCGCCTTCGTGAGCGCGATGGCGAAGGGCAGCTGCGCATCGGCCAAGAATCCCACCATGTCGTGGTCCAGTTGGCTGGGGTCATGGCGGATGTCGATCAGGCTGACTACCAAGGCGAACTGACGGTCCTGATTGAAATACCCTTCGATGAGGTCAGCCCAACGGTCAAGCTCTGACTTGGACACCTTCGCATAGCCATATCCCGGCAGGTCCACCAGGTCAACACCGTCAACGTCGTAGAAGTTCACGGTAGCCGTCTTGCCAGGGGTGGATGATACCTTCGCCAGTCCCTTGCGATACATCAGCTTGTTCAGAAGCGACGACTTCCCTACGTTCGACCGTCCTGCAAAGGACACCTCGGCCCGATTGCTCTCCGGCAGCTGCGCTTCGGTGCCGTAGGACGCCTTGAATGCTGCCTTGTGGAAGTTCATGGATGCTCCTGTTTTCAGATATCGAAGGTTGTGCCGTCGCTATAATGTTTCGGACACATTCTACCTGAGCTAAAGGGAACCATATGAACGAGTACAACCCGCATGAGATAGAGCCGCACATCCAGCTGGCCTGGGAGGAATCCGGCCTTTACGCGGTAGACGATGCCTCTGATAAGCCGAAGAAGTACGTGCTGGAGATGTTCCCGTACCCGTCGGGCGATATCCACATGGGGCATGTGAGCAACTATACCTATGGTGATGTGGCGGCTCGCTATGCGCGCATGCGCGGGTTCAACGTGCTGCACCCCATGGGCTGGGATGCTTTCGGGCTACCGGCTGAGAATGCGGCCATCAAGCATCATTCGCATCCTGCCCGCTGGACCTACGACAACATCGATACGCAACGCGCCAGCTTCAAGCGCATGGGCTTTTCCTATGACTGGGATCGCACGGTGGTGGCATGCGACCCGGAGTATTACCGGTGGGGTCAATGGATCTTCCTGGAGTTCTGGAAGCGCGGGCTTGTGGAGCGCCGCAATTCGCCGGTGAACTGGTGTGACAGCTGCGGCACGGTGCTGGCGAACGAGCAGGTGATCGACGGGCGCTGCTGGCGGTGCGATTCTGAGGTGCAGAAGCGCGACCTGACGCAGTGGTACTACAAGATCACGGATTACGCTGAAGAGCTGCTGGACGATCTGGATCAGCTGACAGGTTGGCCGGAGCGCGTGAAGCAGCAGCAGGCGAACTGGATCGGGAAGAGCGAAGGCGCCAACGTGGACTTTGCGCTGGTCCCGCTGGAGGACAGTGCTGATACGGAAGAGGCCATCACCGTCTTCACCACGCGCGCCGATACGCTCTTCGGATGCTCCTTCTTCGTGGTGGGGCCGGAATACGACGGACTCGAGGCCCTGGTGGCGGGTACGCCCGCTGAGCAGGAGGTGCTGGCGTTCGCCGAAGAGGCCAGGAAGGTGAGCGCCGTGGAGCGCGCTCAGGGCGACCGCGAGAAGCACGGCATCTTCACGGGGCGTTTCGTGGTCAATCCCATCAATGGCGAACAGGTGCCCGTTTGGGTGGCAGACTATGTGGTGGCCGACTACGGCACCGGAGCGGTCATGGCTGTGCCCTGCGGCGACCAGCGCGACTTCGAATTCGCGCGCAAGTATGACCTGCCCATCATCCCCATCATCTTGAGCACGGACGATCCGCTCTATGCTTCGCTGGCCAGCGAACAGGGACGCGTAGTCACCTCTGTTGATTGGCCGGAGGCCTATGCGGCTGAGGGCGTTCTGGTGCAAAGCGGTCCGTACACCGGCATGGTGGGCGGCAAGCATTCTGCCGGCGAAGCGGCCATCGTGGAAGCGCTGGAGGCAGCGGGCAAGGGCAAGCGCACGACGGAGTACCGCCTGCGCGATTGGCTGATCAGCCGTCAGCGTTACTGGGGCAACCCCATCCCGGCTATACACTGCCCGCACTGTGGCGTGGTGCCTGTGCCGGAGGAGGATCTGCCCGTGCGCCTGCCAGAGGATATCGACTTGGCAGCCGGCGAGACTTTGGCCACGCACGAGGGCTTCGTGCGGTGCACCTGCCCCGTGTGCGGTGGAGAAGCCAAGCGCGAGACGGATACCATGGACACCTTCACGTGCTCTAGTTGGTACTACATGCGCTATTGCGACCCGCACAACGTGCATGCTCCTTTTAACAGCGCCAAGGTCAACGCGTGGATGCCGGTAGATCAGTACATCGGCGGCATCGAGCACGCCATCCTGCATCTGCTCTATAGCCGCTTCTTCACGAAGGTGCTGCGCGACGCCGGCATGCTGGATTTCGATGAGCCGTTCACCAACTTGCTCTGCCAAGGCATGGTGTTGGACGCGAACGGCGAGGTGATGAGCAAGTCCAAGGGCAACGTCGTCAGTCCGGAAGATATGATCGCGCGCTACGGCGCTGATGCTGTGCGTGCAGCCATGCTGTTCATGGGACCGCCGGACAAGGAGAAGCTCTGGAACGACGACGTGGTTCCCAGCATGCTGAAGTTCCTCAACCGCGTCTGGCGCATCGTGTTCGACCTGGTGGGAGATGCAGGAGAGGATACGCTCTTCGACGCCGAGGCTGCCAAGGGGGCAGATCCGCACAAGCTGGCTATGCAGATGAAGCGGGAGCGCCATCGCGTGGTGGGCAAGGTGACGGAGGACATCGAACGCAACAACTTCAACACGGCGCTGGCAGCCATCATGGAATTGGCGAATGCTACGGGGGCGTTCTTGAGAGTGCGTCCGGCGGAGCATCGCGTGAGCTGCGAAACGGGCGGCCCGCTCTGCCGCGATGTGGCGGAGACGCTCGTGAAGCTGCTGGCACCCATTGCGCCGCATTTCGCTGAAGAGCTCTGGCAGACAGCGCTCGGCCACGCGGATAGCTCGGTGCATGTGCAGCCGTGGCCGGAGTTCGACCCCGCGCTGGCTGCAGCGGATGAAGTTGAGTTGGCAGTACAGCTGAACGGTAAGGTGAAAGCGCATATCACGGTGGCTGCTGACGCAGCAGAAGAGGACATTCTGGCTGCTGCACGCCAAACGGTGGCGTCAGCACTTGAAGGAAAGACCGTGATCAAGGAGATCGTGGTGCCCAAACGCCTGGTCAACCTGGTGGTCAAGTAGTTGGCGCAGCCTGCAAAGCGAAGCATCTTCCGACGACTGGTTTTGGCCGTCATAGGAGCGCTCGTCATCTTCGCCGTCTTCTCGGGAGCGGTCACGGCCTATGTGCTGACCAGCACGCGGGATGATGTGCACACCATCGCGCAGATAGAAGCGTCGGGCGAACGCGCGCAAGCGGTGCTCGTGCTGGGTGCCTCCGTGTTCGCCGACGGGACGCCATCGGATATCCTGGCGGATCGGCTGGAGGTGGCAGCGGATCTGTATCTTGCCGGTGCGGCCGATGCGGTCATCGTGAGCGGGGACAACCGCAGCGCGCATTACAACGAATCTGACGCCATGAAGGAATACTGCATCAAGCTGGGCGTGCCTGCCGATGCCATCATCGTGGATCATGCGGGTTATGACACCTACGCTTCGGTCTATCGAGCGCGCTACGTGTACGACAAACAGGATGTGTTCATCGTGACGCAGGCCTATCACCTGTATCGCGCGCTGGCCATCGCCCATGGCCTGGGGATGGAGGCGCAAGGCGTGGCAGCTGACAAGGGCAGCTATGACAATCAGATGAGCTACAGCGTGCGAGAGATCTTGGCCCGCGACAAGGACTTCCTGAAGACGTTCTTCCGCATCCCTCCCGCTTGATCCTGCTCGGGTTGCCGTGGGTGCGGCCAACTGGCCGCACGAGAACAAAACAATAGGTTCGTGCTTGCACGAACCTATAACACTCATCCTGTTGCTGCCTGGAAAGTGATCGGCGCATGGGATCTTCTGACTGGACAGGTTTCTTCGCCGCACAAACCAACAGCACGGCGCCGTGCGCCGTGCACGAGGTTGGATTCGCTTCGCTCATCCAACCGAAGCTCTCACAGGATGTGTGTTATGTCCTTTGCATATCCATGCAAAGGACACTGTATTTAAAGGTGCTGGCAGTTGCCAGCACCCACATCAACCTACACCTCATTTTGTTGTAGTGCATCCCTTCAGATCTGCCTTTTGCTCTGAAGGGATGCGCATGAAGATCGCATGCGCATCTACGGAAAGCAAGATACAGACCCTCGTGGGTGCGGTCAACATGCTTCAGGATCGGGGGACACTCTGTAGATGACGCGTAAGCGGCATCCAAAGATGGTGTGGCTAACGTGGACGGCATCCCTTCGCGGCGCTCATGCGCTATCCTATATGCATGGCCGATCAAGACAACACGCACAAGCATGACGCTCTCTTGAGCGCTGCAGGCACGCCGCAGGTGGGCCGACGTGAAGCCCCTCAGCCCGAGGATCCGAAGCAGCGCCGCATCCTCTATGTGCGCGGGCTCATCTTGGGAGCTGTGGTCATTGCCGCCACCCTGATAATCGTTGCTGTCGTGGGCGCGAACAACCCGCTCTGAGCACGAGGGTGCTACACTCGCGAAGACGAATCCATCGGAAAGGAACCCCCATGTACAAAGTGCATTGCTTGAACAATATCTCCGCCAAGGGCCTCGATCTTCTGACGGATGAGTACACGTTGACGGACAACGTCGAAGAGGCTGATGTCATCCTCGTGCGTTCGGCGAACATGCACGAGATGGATATCCCGCAGAATCTGAAGGCCGTAGCCCGTGCGGGCGCAGGCGTGAACAATATCCCGCTGGATGCTCTTGCGGAAGCGGGCATCCCCGTCTTCAACACGCCAGGCGCGAATGCCAATGCTGTGAAGGAGCTCGTGCTGGCTGGCATGCTGCTGGCTTCGCGCGACATCGTGGGTGGCATCCAGTGGGTGACCGACAACGCTGATGACGAGAATGTGGGCAAAGCAGCTGAGAAGGCGAAGAAGGCCTTTGCCGGTGGCGAGATATCCGGCAAGACCTTGGGCGTCATCGGGCTCGGTGCCATCGGCCGCTTGGTCGTGCAGGCGGCCGAAGCGCTTGGCATGGATGTGGTGGGCTATGACCCCTTCATGGATGCCGCGCGTGCTGCTGAGATATCCTCAGATCTGACCTATGTGACGGATCTGGCTGACCTGTATCGCGTTGCTGACTATATCACCATCCATGTGCCCGCTACGGATTCCACGAAGGGCATGATCGACGCTGATGCTCTGGCGCAGATGAAAGACGGCGTGGTGTTCTTGAACTTCTCTCGCGATTCCTTGGTGAATGACGAAGCCATGGCGAAGGCGCTCGAGACGGGTAAGGTGTCCCGCTACGTGACCGATTTCGCGAATCCAGCGGTGGTCAAGATGGAGCGCGCCATCGTCATCCCTCACTTGGGTGCGTCCACCGCAGAGGCAGAAGACAATTGCGCGATCATGGCAGTGAACGAGGTCATGGATTACTTGGCTGACGGCACCAAGAACCACTGCGTGAATCTCTGATCTCTTCTGAAAGGCGGTGTGTCAGGGGGACGGAGGAGTGAGACGCGCGACGCGCATCTCACTCCTCCGTCCCCCTGACACACCGCCTCTACCGGCTGAAGATGTCGGCGCGCAATCCCTTCGTGCGCGAGCGCGGTTGATTCTCGCCCGCGTCCTTCGCTGCTTCTTTGGCGGCTTCCTTCGCCTTGCGCTTGGACAAGCGCGGCCGATCCTCCACCATGTTCAACAGCTCCTGCTGCGTGTGGATGTCCATCTTCTTGTAGATGTGGTTGATATGCGTCTTCGCTGTGCTCTTGGATACGCAGAGCTGCTCTTGGATGTAATTCGCATTGTGGCCTTTGGCCAGGATGAGGAGCACTTCCCGCTCGCGCACTGAGAGGAGATACTGTTCAGAGAGCTCCTCGCAACGCCGGCGGAAGCTGCCCTTCTCCTCTTCCGTTTCCTCAGTCATGCCGTCAGGGGTTGCGGCTTTGTCAGGATCATCATCTTTCACCACGCCCTTCGCCACGGGGGCGGTAGGTGGCGCGGTCACGATGGGCGCGAACACCGCAGAGCCGCCGAACGCGCCGATGGCGCCTCCGGGAAGCGGCGATTCCTTTGCTGTGGCACTCTCCCACTGCTGTACCGGTGTTTCGGGCCTCACATGAGGCGCCTGTGCATCAGTGACGAGAGCTTTGATCTCACGATACCGCGGCAGGAAAGCGTAGCCCACTGAGAGCAGCACAGCCAAGATGAGCGCTGCATAGGCCAGATCCTCATGGGAGATGCCCGCGTGGACGATGGCATTCACCATGACCGATCCGATGATGCTGCCCAACTCTAACAGGCCGCGTCCGATGCCGAAGACGAAGATGGGCGAGATGCGGAATTGCTGCGCTATGCCAGAGAAGAACACCCAGAGCATGATCTCCAGACAGACATAGCCGGTGGAGACGCAGAACGCAGCCAGTACCTCATACGTGCCGGAAAGAAGGGCGATGGAAGCGATGCCCGCCATGGTTATGGGCATGATGACGCGGAAGAGCGTGTCCCAGAACAGGTCGCGCTTGGTGAGCGCGATGGCCATGATGTAGACGATGAGCGAGCATACGCAGGAAACGCCGAATACGAGTTGCACCGTGAGGCTGCCTTCGGGAAGCACCTGCCCGATGCAGACGCTGCGAAGCGCGCCTAAGGTGACACCCACCACGAGCACAGGGAAGCCGAAACGCGCAAGGAAGGAGGTCTCATTCACCTTGTTCGCGGAGAGCGGATGGAAGATGGGCTCTTCATGGCGTTGGTAATAGGGTTTGGGGATCAGTCGCATGGGGATGGGCATGGATGCCAGCGGCAGCAGGATGGTCACCAAACCGCTGATGGGCGCGGGCACCCAGTTCGCGCAGACCACCGAGATGCCGATGCCCACCACGTAGGCGATGGAGGTGTTGAGCACGATGGTGGCGAATTGGAAGCGGGCGAAGGTGGTGCCCCAGATGACGAAGAGAAGGCTCGATCCCAAGCCCATGATGGCGCCTGCTGCGAAGGCCATGATCAGGCCGATGCCAGGAAGGCTGCCGCCATAGAGCAGGGCCGTACCCACGCAGCAGATGATGGTTGCTGCGAACAGCGCGCGCTTGCTCACGTAGAAGCGCAAGAAGATCTGATTCGTGGCGCCGATGGCGATGAGCCCGATGCCACCGACCAAGAGGAAGGCTACGAGGACCGCAGAGGCATGCTCTAGAGGCAGGAAGGGGAAATCCGGGATCAAAGGAGACGGAGAGAACATCTTGGCGGAATTGTAGATGGCCATGAAGAGCCAAACCTGGAAGATGCCGAACCCGAGCGACAGCGAATTGAGTTCCCCTGTAGCTCTCGACCCGTCAGCCCCACGCTTGATGCTCAGCGTTATCCTCGGTTCCGAAGCTGCCAATGATTGCCTTTCGGTACGAGTGAATATCAGTCCCCTGAACGGGCATTATAGAAATGGTCTCAGCAAAAATCAACCTAGAGGGTTGATGTCCTGAAACCTAATTACAATCTGCTGATACGACCGATTTCAACCCCTGCTCACCTATATTCCTTACACGCAGTCAACGACTGTCTTTCGTTTGGCTTTCAAGCTGTTCTTCCGCTAGCTAGGGATAGCGAAGGAACAAGTCTTCTGACTCTTATGCATGAGATGAGGAAGGCGCGCTTGTAAGACCGCATGTTCGCGCATGCGGGAAGGTTCCATAAGTATGGAAACGCGAGAAAGAAGGAAAAGTATGGCTTACAGCAAAGAGTGGCGAGTCGAGCGCGAAGACGGCACCGTCGCTACACGCTCCAACACGTGGTCTCCTCCGGGATCTCACCCGGTAGGGTATGGCGTCAAGGTCATCACCAAGGATGGCGAGCTCATCCGCATCGAGGGTGACGACGACAACCCCATCACCACCGGCCGCGTGAACGCCATGAACCTCGCGCTGCGTGAGTACACGTATGCGCCGAGCCGCATCATCCACCCGATGAAGCGTGCTTTCGAGGATCGTGGCAAGGACAAGTGGGTCCAGACCACTTGGGATGAAGCGATCGACACCATCTGCGAGAAGGTGCGCTACTTCCAGAACACCTACGGCCCCGAGTCCATCGTCTGCTTCGGTGGCACCGGTCGTGAGGCTTGCATCTTCTACTACGCTCTGACCTTCTCTGTGCTGCAGTCCCCTAACTGCTGCTACACCCAGTCTGGCTGGTCTTGCTATGGTCCTCGTTGCTCCATCGCTGACTACGTTCTCGGCGCTGGCTATCCTGAGCTTGACTATGCAGGCCACCTGCCCGGCTCCTACATTGACCCGCAGTACACCCTCTCCAAGTGGGTCGTGCTCTGGGGCAAGGAGCCTCTGCCCTCCAACGGCGACGGCTTCTTCGGCCACTGCCTGGTGGACATGATGCGCTTGGGTACCCATATCATCGACATCGATCCCCGCGTCACCTGGGTTGGCGCTCACCGCGGCAACCTCCTGCTGCAGGTTCGTCCTCAGACTGACACCGCCATGGCTCTGGGCATCATGAACCTCATGTTCCAGAACGACGAGTATGACCACGAGTTCGCTGAGCAGTGGATCTACGGTCTGGACGAGGTCAAGGCTCGCGCCGCTGAGTACCCGGTGGAGAAGGTCTCTGAGATCACCACCGTTCCGGTTGAGGCCATCAAGCGTGCCGCTCACATCATCGGCACCGAGCGCCCGATCGGCTGGGCATGGGGCCTCGCCTTTGACCAGAACAAGAACGGCGTGCAGCTGTCTCAGGCCATGATCATCCTGGCTGGCCTGTCTGGCTCCATCGACCGTCCTGGCGGACTCACCCTTGGTCCTCCGTCTGCTCTCCTGGGCAAGTGGCGCATGAACCAGCGCGGCGCTATGTCCGACGAGGTGTGGGCTCTCCGTATCGGTGCTGCTGCTTGGCCGGGCCTGTCCACGGGCATGGCTACCACTCAGCCTGACGAGACCCTGAACACCATGGAAACCGACGAGCCCTATGCTCTGAAGATGGGCTGGTTCAACAGCTCTAACTTCCTGGCCCCCACCTGCTCCGCACAGCCGAAGCGTTGGCACAAGGCCCTCCAGAAGCTTGAGTTCGTTGTCATCCAAGACCTCACCATGACCCCGACGGCCATGGCTGTGGGCGACTACTTCCTCCCGATGTGCACCTGGGCTGAGCACACTGGCATCTGCCTGACCCACTACGGCCGCAACACCGTGTTCATGGGCCCCATGAACAAGGCTCTCACGGTTGGCGAGTGCATGTCTGACGTTCAGATCTGCCTGGTCTTCGGCCAGCGCCTGAATCCGGAGTGGTACCCCTGGTACAAGCCCGCTGATGAGCACAAGCTGGATTGGGATCTGCTCGAGCAGGCCACCCAGGACTTCTACTCTGACCAGCTGAAGGAGCTGGGCTACGACTGGAAGAGCTTCCAGGAGCTCGGCATCTATCAGCCTGGTGCTCATGGCTTCGAGTATGAGAAGTATGAGAAGGGCCTCCTCCGCTTCGACGGCAACCCTGGCTTCAACACCATCACGGGCCAGATCGAGGCTTACTCCATCCTCTACGAATCCTGGGGCGAGGATCCGCTGC
>CANODU010000023.1 GCA_947565185.1 uncultured Eggerthellaceae bacterium
CCTGATAGTGGATGAGCGGCTCTGAGAGCCATTCATCCTCCCCGGGAAGGGTAGGTATCCATGTGAGATTTTCAAGTTGCGGCCTGCATCAGACTGATGCGTCTTCAAGCAAGCGAAGTGGAATGATACGTGAGAGGAAAATGCGTGTCAACACTGAACACGCCTCCGGGCGTATCTCTTCTTTGAACGTCACCGTTTCACCACAGAACCACCTAAGGCTCAAGGTACCCATGCACAGAAGGGTCCTATGTTTTAGAATCTCTCACCATGCGCACGCGAGCTAAGGAGGATCGTGGAAAGACTGGGCATATTAGGAGGCATGGGGCCGGAGGCCACCTCTGCGCTCTTCGATCGCATCGTTCGCTTCACCGATGCCGCCATCGACCAGGACCACATCGACATCGTCATCCTGAATGACCCCTCCATCCCCGACCGCACGGCATTCTTGCTGAAAGAGGAGGGCGCAAAGGATTTCACCATCCCCTTGCGGCGCATGGCGTCCCAGCTTGAGTCGCTTGGCTGCACTGTCATAGCCATGCCCTGCTCCACAGCGCATGTGCTGATAGACGACATCGCCTCCCCCCTGAAGGAGGCTCATATCCTGAACATGCCCCAGCTGACGGCGAAGGTGGCGAAAGAGCGCGGTGCACAGAAGGTGGGCATCTTGGCCACCGACGGAACGGTCCGATTCGGCCTGTACGAGCAGGCTCTGGCAGAAGTCGGCATCTGCGCCTATCTCCCCACTCCTCCCGTGCAGGCGGCTGTCATGGACGTCATCTACGGCCATGTGAAGGCAGGGATCCCCGTGCCCGAAGAGCTCACGGCTTCCATCTTCGCCGAGCTCGAAGAGGCTGAATGTGACGGTGCTATCTTGGGATGCACGGAGCTCTCCGTCATCGGCATCCCCGATGCGGTAGATGGCATCATGGTCTTCGATGCGCTGGATGTGCTTGCTTGCGAGAGTGTGCGCGCCTGTGGCGCAAAGCTCATAGAGCGGCCGTAGCTCTTAGCGCATGCACTTCCTGAAGGCCTTCGTCTGATTCCTGAGGAAGATCTTCGGGTAGATCCGGCGGATGAAGCGCTTCTCAGCCGCATAGTCTATGGGGTTCACAGCCCTCCCCTGCCGATACAGCTCGCGTATCTCATGGCGAAGATCAGGGTCCTTCACGTATTCCAATAGCATTGGCTTGGGCACGACGGTGAATAGCGCCTTCGAGCCATCTTCGTTCGCTATCTTCACGCCTTCGAAGCGCTTGTTCAAGATGAGGTCATCCACGATCCACTTCACCGTGTTGTTGCCGCCCGCCGTGACGTAGTAGTTGCTGCGCCCCAGGCGCGGATTGATCTCGAAGAAGCGATACGACCCATCCCGGGAATCGTACTTCACGTCGAAGTTCGCGAATCCCGTATACTTCACGCTCTCCAAAAGGCGCCGCGCATGGCCCACGACCTCAGGATTCACGCGATTGATGATGGCCACCGGATTGCCGATGCCATTATCCGTAGGATCCTCCATGAGCGTCTGTCCGAATGCGGCGAAGCGCAGGTTCGAATCCTGGTCGCAATAGCAGGTGAGGATGCGCATATTCGCGTCATCGCCCGGAATGAAGTCCTGCACCAAGAGCTTATCCTTGTAGCCGCTGGCAACGAGGCGCCGGAAGATCTCGTCGAACTCTTCGCGCGTTTCGAACTTGAAGACCTTCTTCTTCCCTTCGAAATCCACGTAATGGTAGGCCGGCGTAGATGCAGCCTTCGCGATGATGGGAAATGGGAAGGGGATCTTGACCTGCGTGATGTCCTCCGGCGGATTCGCGCAATCTATGGTGAGGGTACGCGGATAGGGAACGTCATAGCGCTCGCAGATCTCATAGAAGCGATCCTTGAAGACCAGGCTGTCATGCAAGGAGCGGCTGATGTAGGGTATGACGAAGCGCTCCTCCAACGCAGCGCGATTCTCCATGATCAGATCCACATACCAGTCCCCGCAAGCCATGAGGATGAGCGTCTTGTCCGGCAAGCCATCTGCGATGCGCAAGAGCCGCTCTGCGAATCCGCTGGGTTCATCCATATCTGGATCGTAGACAGAATCGATGATGCTCGAATCCCCGCAGAGATGGTACTTGCCCTTGCTGAGCGCCACGGAGTTGATGCCGTACTGCTCATGGAAGGTGCGGGCCAAGCTATACGTTGCGATATCCGATCCCAATATGACAGGGAGGAACTCCACCTCTTCTGCCTTCGCTTCCTCGTTCACGCTCTCGCCTTGCCTCTCACGATGTCTTCTTCTGGTCATTTTGCCAACATAGCACAACCGCATCTCATCAGCGCCGCACGAAGGAGCGTATGAGCGCCGCTTCGGGCATCTTCGCCGCAAGGGCTATGCCGAAGGTGACGATCAGAGAGACCACGCCACCCGCCACGATGCAGACGAACGCAGCCCAGATCTCGGTCATCTCTGCAGCGAAGACCTGCTCAAAGCCGAAGAGCACAGCTCCTCCCGCCACCGCGCCCAAAGCGCCCAGGATGAGACCCAAAGCGAACGAGCGCAGGATGGCGAGCATGCTGAAGCCGCCGAACTTCGCCTTCAGATAGATCAGGCTCAGCACGTCCGCCACGAGGTAGAAGACAGCCGATGCCCATGCGATGGATTCGATCGGCACCGGCACGCCAGCTTGGAACGCCCATGCCGCTCCTAAGGTGAGCACCACCTGGATGACCGATGCGATCACGTTGAACCACGCGAACACTCCCAGCTTGCGCACGCTGCTGAACACCTTCTGCATGTAAGCCAAGACGCCATAGAACGGCAGCGCCAAGGCGAGCGCAGCAAGAAAGCCTGCTATCTGGCCGATGCGGTCTGCCGTGAAAGCACCGGTGTGATAGAGCGTGACCAAGGGAGAGGCGAACACGATGAGATAGAGCATGAATGGCGCCAAGAGGAAGAGGATCTGGCACGTGCCCGTCTGCACGCCCCGCATGACGCCTGCCACGTTCCCCTCTGCGTGCATATCCGAGAGCTCGGTGAACATGGCTGTGGTGATGGGGATGGCCAAGAAGGAATAGGGCAGCGTGTACCACAGCCGCGCATAGGCGATGACCGAAGGGCCATTGTCAGCGAAGGCATAGGATGCCGCATTCATGACCGACACGGTGACGAAGCTGAAGATGGTGACGGCGATAGCCGGGACGCCCAGCTTGACCGCATCCATGAGCCACGGATCCTTGAGATCCACGCGCGGGCGCAGCCGGATGCCGCACCGCGCAAGCGCAGGGATCTGGATGAGCACCTGCAAGAGCACGCCAGCCGGGTTGCCCACCGCGATGATGTAGAGCGCCGCTTCGGGGTTGGTGGGCGCTACGACGGCATAGGCCACGAACGTGGCGATGACCACCAGGTTGTTGAAGATGGGAGCTACCGAAGACCAGAGGTATTCGCGGTTCGCATTCAAGAGCCCCGAGAGGATGGTGGAGGCGCCATAGAACACGGTCTGAATGGCAAAGAATTGGAAGAGGAGCACAGCAGTGCCCATGTCGGATTGCTCGGTCATGAAGGACTGGGTGTACACGATGGCTTGAGGGAATATCATGCAGAGCGCCGTCACCACGCCCAGCACGAGGATGACCAGCGTGAGCAGATTCGACGCGAACGCGTTGCTGGCCTCTGTGCCCGCCTTCTTCTTGACCGACAGATAGACGGGCAGAAACGCCGTGACCAGCATGCCACCCATCACCAGCTCATAGAGCTGGTTAGGAAGGTTGTTCGCCACCTGATAGGAGCTGGCCAGAAACGTTGCACCCAAGGCGAAGGCCATGGACCACGTGCGGATGAAGCCGGTGATGCGCGACAGGGCCACGCAGATGCTGATGATGCTGGCAGAGCGCGCCACTTCAGGAGCTCGGTCAGGAACATCTTCGACGGAAGGGGCAGGCAAGCCCTCTTCTGCCGCATCCAAGATATCCTCAGCCACCGGCACGAACGCCGCTTCGACCGCCGCGCCTACGGTAGCCATCATCTCCTTGCGGCGACGCACGTACTCTTCGGTGTGCTTCGCGCGCGCCAGCTTTTCAGAGAGCTTGCTCAATCATCCTCCCATGAGACCATGCGGAAGATGATATCAGAGTGATATCAGTAGCGACGGAATACCATGCTCCCCCACACGGGCGCTTCCACCACGCCGCGGGAGACCGAACAGTGCACCATCATGCCGCCGCCCACATAGATGCCGCAGTGCTGAGCATTCACGCAGATATCCCCCGGTTGCGGATCGGTCACGGCGGTATAGCCCAAGAACGTATACGTGGTGCCCAAGCGCGAATAGCTTCCCGTCAAGCAGTAGCTCACGAACCCAGAGCAGTCGAAGCTATTCGGACCCACGGCTGCCCAAACGTACGGGGTGCCATACTGCGAATAGGCGCGATCAACCACGACATTGCCTGTGACCGTCTGCGCCTTCGAGTTGTCCACATTCGCGCTGCCGCCGCCGACGGACTGCTCGCGCCTTTGCCGTGCCTCCTCCTCAGCACGGGCGCGAGCCTCCTCCTCACGGCGGCGCGCTTCCTCCTCCTCGGCAAGCAATCGCGCTGCCTCTGCAGTGAGCGAATCATAGGTGGCCTGCAATTCGCGGACCAAGCGATCGGCTTCAGCCTTCTGAGCTGCTGCGGCTTCTGCCTGCTCGGCAGCGATAGCCTCCTGCTCAGCGTATTCTTGCTTCTGGGCCTCCACTTCGGACTTCAATGCCTTGGTCTCTTCCACCATGGCCGAATCGTTCTCGTTCATCTGGTTGAGCGTATCCCAATTGGTGGTGAACGCTTGGAACGTGGTAGCAGAGAGCAGGACGTCCAAGAATGAGAACGAGCCAGAGCGATACATGCCGCGAGCACGCGTGCCCAGCTTGTCCTGCAGATCCGCGATCTGTGAGCTGCACTCGTCGATGCGGCCCTGAGCCTCATCCATCTTCTCCTGCGCCGCCTCCTGTTCGGAGAGCGCCGTGAAATACTCATTGGAAGCTTGGTCCAGCTTCACTTCCATTGCCTGCAGGCGATCGAGCGTAGCTGCAGCCTCTGCCTGCTTCTCGGCAGCGGTCACAGCGAAGGCTTGCAGGGGTTCAGCAGAGAGGATGCCCGCTCCGGCCAAGGTGGCCAGACCGGCAGATATGAACGTCCGTCTGCTTAGTGCATTGACATGCTCGCTCATCAGCGAAGATCCTCCTAGATCGAGCAACTGGTTCGTTGGCAAACAGTCATGACATGGTATCAATGACCTTTCTTGCCATAGTTCACGTGGATGTTGATTCAACCGAACCTACACATATGGATCCGGCGAGTTTGAAGATAGTGTGAAGAAGCCCTCAAGAAGCCAGCGTGCCGCACGATGTGCGGCACGCGAAGAGACAATATGCAAAAGCAGCTCTTAGCCGCGGTGGTACGTCATCCCCGGCTCGACCGCGCTCTGGATGACGCCTACGCCATAGTCAGAGGCATGGATCATCTGGCCATTGCCGATATAGAGGCCCACATGCCCGTCACGTACGCAAACATCCCCCGGCTGCGGATCATTGGTCTGCGGCCAGGACGCATAGTAGCGGTCCGTTCCCTGACGCCCACCGGAGAGGCACCAGCCCACGAAACCGGAACAATCGAAGCCACCCGGAGCCGCACCGCCCCATACATAGGGGGTGCCCAGCATGCTGTAGGCATTGCCGACCGCATTCCCTGCTGAATAGCTAGCAGAGCCGTTGTAGTAGTTGATGCCGCCGGAACCGCCAGAAGCACCGCCAGAGGCCAGATTCGCCTGAGCAACGCGGAGATTCTCAGCGTTGCGCGCCTGTCGCTCAGCTTCCAGGGCCTGAGCGGCTTCAGCGGAGAGGGCATTGTAGGTTGCCTCTGCCTCAGAGACGAGGCTCTCAGCTTCGTTCTTGACCTGCTCGGCAACGGCGGCCTTCTCGGTTTCGACGCGCTCCTGCTCGGCCGCTTCCTTCTCTTGCTCTTCAACGACAGCACGCAGGTCCTTCGTCTCTTGGACCATGTCAGCATCGGACTGGTTCATCTCATTCAAGATGTCCCAGTTGTTGGTGAAATCCTTGAAGGAGGCAGAGGAGGTGAGCACATCCAAGATGGAGAGGGCGCCCGAGCGATACATGCCGCGGGCACGCGTGCCCAGCTTGTCCTGCAGATCCGCGATCTGCTCGTTGGCTTCGCCGATCTTGGCCTGGGCCTCTTCCTTCTTCTCCTTGGCCGCTTGCTGGGCGTCAAGGGCATCCTGGTATTCCGTGGAAGCCTCATCCAGCTTCTGCTGCAGCGTCTGCAGCTTATCCAGCGTGGCCGATGCCGCTGCCTGCAGCTCTGCCGCCGTAGCAGCGTGCGCCGGTACGGGCATCATCAGCGTGAAGGCCATGACGCCTGCCACAGCGCAAGACGCAAGGGCAGAAAATCTAACGCATAGGGGTTTCGCTCTCATCAGTTCGGTACCTCCCTGGACAGAGCAAGATTCGATGTCATGTGATGTAGACATAGAAATGGATTATACCGCGCTGGGCGAAATAAGCAAACCGAGCGCGCTGTTCGCTAGCAGTAGCGCTTATAGGTGCACGGTCCCAACGCTGATTCGCTCCAGCTGACCGCCGCCTGCACCACCTGCCCACGCGAAAGCGATGCGTGGATCATCTGGCCACCGCCGATGTAGAGGCCCACATGCCCATCCCAGTAGCAGATATCCCCCGCCTGCGGATTGCTGACCGTGGGGTATCCCGCCATGGACCAGGTGGTGCCCAACACGCGTCCGGTGCGTCCGGTGAGGCAATAGCTGACGAATCCTGAGCAGTCGAAGCTGCTGGGACCGCCCCCGCCTAAGACGTACGGGATGCCGATGCAGCTGTAAGCGCGCGAGATGGCATCTCCCCCGCCGATGACCGGCAGGTTATCCCCTGAGGAGGGGTTATTGGTGGCAGGCTTGTTGGAAGAGGAGCTGGATGAGCTTGATCCGGTACCGGAAGAGGTGCCTTGGGTGCTCTGCGCCGCTGCGGCTGCTGCCGCTTCGCGCCGCGCCTGCTCCTCCGCTTCCACCAGCTGCGCTGCTTCAGCGGAGAGCGAGTTGTAGGTGGCTTGCATCTCTGACTGCAGCTGCGCTGCGTCATCCTTCACCTTCTCGGCCTCATCAGCCTTGATGGCAGCTTGCCGCTCTTGCTCTGCGTAGACCGCCTTCTGCTCTTCCACTTCCCCGCGCAGCGTCTTGGTCTCTTGGACCATCTCTGCGTCCGTCTCGTTCATGTCATTCAGAAGGCCCCAGTTCGTGGTGAACGCTTGGAACGTGGTGGCTCCCAAGAGCATGTCTATGAATGTGGACGAGCCTGTGCGATACATGCTGCGAGCGCGCTCTCCCAGCTGCGTCTGCAGATCCGTGATGCGCTCAGAGGCGTCGTCTATCTTGACCTGAGCGTCATCCATGGCGTCTTGCGCGCACTGACGCTCGTATTCGGCCAGTTCGAAATCATTCTCCGCCTGATGGAGCTTCTCATTGACGGCATCCAGCTTGCGAAGCGCGGCATCAGCCTCAGCTTGCTTCTCAGATGCGGTGGCGGCGAAGGCTTCGGCGCATGCAAAGGGGGAAAGTCCTGCTGTGATCCCGAGCACCGATGCTCCTACGATCAAGGAGCGCCTGCTCAGAACGTGCGTTTGACTGATCATCCGGTAAGGAGCCCTCTCAAGATAAGGCTGCAAGACTGCAGCTTCCCATCGATCAAGTGGCGGATTATAGCATGGATGATGTCGTCCGTGAACCCGTTGCAAGACCCTACATGCACATCATCTACAGATCCTCAGTCGCCAAGCGCCTCCGCTGCGGTCTTCTCCACTTCGATGGAGTCAAGGGCAGCTTGCCTCTCATCGGTATCGGTCACATCCATGTAATGGTCGAAGGTGTCCAAGACGTCTTGGGAAGGCTCTGGCGTGAGCTTGCTCACGATGAAGATGGCCAGGAAAGAAACGATGAAGGCGGGCAAGAGCTCGTAGATCCCGAAGATGCCACCCAAAGGTGCGAGGAGGTTGTGCCAGATGAGCACCGTGGCCGTGCCCGCTATCATACCTGCGATGGCGCCTTCCTTGGTGGTGCGCCTCCAATACAAGCAGCACAGCGTCAGCGGCCCGAACGAGGCTCCAAGCCCAGCCCAGGCATAGCTCACCACGAAGAAGATGACGGAGTTCTCATCTGCTGCCACCAAGATGCCGATCAAGAACACGACGATCAGCGTGACGCGTGCCACGATCATGACCTGGCCATCCGTTGCATCCTTCTTGATGACGCCGCGGAAGATGTTCTCTGCCACGCTTGAGCCCGCTATGAGAAGGTACGAAGATGAGGATGACATGGAGGCGGCCAAGATGCCCGAGACCACGATGCCGCACATGAAGGAGGGCAGCATGATCTGCGAGAGCACGATGAAGACGTTCTCAGCGGCAGAGTTCGTGGCGAACATCGTGGGGATGGCCGCACGTCCCACCAACCCGATGCAGATGGCGGCGAACAGCGACACCACCACCCAGGTCACTGCGATGATGCGGCTCTGCTTGATCTCCTCCGCGGAGCGGATGCCCATGAAGCGCACGAGCACCTGCGGCATGCCGAAATACCCCAAGCCCCACGCCAACATGGAGACGATGGAGAGCAGGCCGTATTCAGCAGGCACGTCGAACAGCGGCGCATTGTCATTCATGATCTGTGCGCCATCGGCGCCAGTGACGGGCACGGCTATCTGCACGCCGGAGAGGAATCCGGGGATGTCGTTCAAGAACGCCACCACATTCTCCACGCCACCCGCCATGGTGACCGAACCCACGAGCACCACCACGAGCGCGAAGAACATGAGGCAGCCTTGCACGAAATCGGTTGCCACCACGGAAAGATAGCCACCCACCAGCGTATAGAGGAAGACGATGATGGCACCCAGGCACATCATAGTCAGGTAATCCAGACCGAAGAGCGTATTGAAGAGCTTCCCGCACGTGACGAAGCAGCTGCCCACATACACGCAGAAGAACACCAAGATGATGAGCGCAGCGATGGTGGAGACGATGTTCTTCTCATCGTTGAAGCGCTTCGAATAGAAGCCCGGCAACGTGATGGCGTTGCCCGCCTTCACCGAATACATCCTCAGGCGCTTCGCCACGAACTTCCAGTTCAGGTATGTGCCGATGGCCAGACCCACGGCCGTCCATCCCGCATCAGAGGCGCCCGTGAAGTAGGCAAGACCGGGAAGCCCCATCAAGAGGTACCCGGACATATCCGATGCCTCTGCGGAGAGCGCCGTCAGCCAGGGACCCACCTTGCGCCCGCCGATGAAGTATTCTGACGTGGACGAATTCGAGCGCTTCGCATACACGAAGCCGATCGTGAGCACCACGATGAAATAGACGAGCATGGCGAACAATACCCAGAAATCACCTTCGACCATCAGTGGATCTCCCTCTTCCTGCTCTTGCGGGTCTTATGAACGAGTGAGGGATTATACTTTATCGTGGTAAAGCGACAGGCCCGGTCTGAGATACACCCGGGTTGTTTCGGCGAAAGGACGCATGAGATGACCGCATACCCCGACTTGTCCGCTCAAGAGCGCGCAGAGGCGCTTGCAACCGAGCGCGCCGCCTATGCCGCATTCCAAGCGCAAGGGCTTGCGCTCAACATGGCGCGTGGCAAGCCTGCACCGGCGCAGCTAGACCTCTCCCTTCCCCTGCTCACCATCGTGCAAGCGCGCGAAGACTGCTTCTCTGAGGACGGGACCGACTGTCGCAACTACGGCGTGATCGATGGCATCCCCGAAGCCAAGCGCTTGATGGCGCTCCTTTTGGATGATGAGCCTGAGAACGTCTTCGTCTTCGGCAACGCATCCCTCACCATCATGCATGACGCCATCGCGCGCTGCCTTGATTTCGGCTGCTTGGGAAGCCAGCCATGGAGCACGCTTGATGAGGTGCGCTTCCTCTGCCCCGTACCTGGCTACGATCGCCATTTCGCCATCCTGGAGCAGTTCGGCATCAAGATGATCCCCGTGGCCATGACCGATGCGGGTCCTGACATGGATGTGGTGGAGGAGCTGGTGGCAGCAGATCCCAGCATCAAGGGCATCTGGTGCGTGCCGAAGTACTCAAACCCCACGGGCATCACCTATGCTGATGAGACGGTGCGCCGCTTGGCCAGCATGGCGTGCGCTGCCAGCGACTTCCGCATCTTCTGGGACAATGCCTATGCGGTCCATCATCTCTACGGGCAGGATGCTCCCGATGAGCTCTTGGATATCGGCATCGCGTGCACTGAATCCGGAAATCCCGATAGGTACCTCAAGTTCGCCAGCACCTCCAAGGTCACGTTCCCGGGCGCCGGCATTGCCGCCATGGCAGCATCTGCGGCGAACATCGCCGAGGCGAAGCGGCTCTGTGGCGCACAGATGATCGGCCACGACAAGCTGAACCAGTTGCGCCATGCGCGCTTCCTGCCCAACGAGCAAGCCGTGAAGGCGCACATGGAAAAGCAAGCTGACATCATCCGTCCGAAGTTCCAGCTCGTGGAGAACATGCTGCACGAGCAGCTGGGAAGCTTGGGCATAGCCTCGTGGACGCATCCGCATGGCGGCTATTTCGTATCCTTCGATGGCCTTCCGCATACGGCGAAGCGCACGGTGGCTCTTGCCAAGGATGCCGGAGTGGTGCTCACGGGCGCTGGAGCCACCTGGCCTTACGGCAAGGACCCCTTGGATGCGAACATCCGCATCGCGCCTACCATGCCCACGTTGGAAGAGCTCGCCTCCGCGCTGGATGTGTTCTGCTGCTGCGTGAGGATAGCGGCCCTCGAAGCGTTGGACGCAAGCTGAAGACACAAGAGGCCTGTGCAAAGCACAGGCCTCTTGTTCATCTTTTGTGCCGGCGGTTGCCAGCGCCCATGTCAACCTGAAACGTTTATGGGAGATGCCGCTTACGCGTCATCTACGGAATGTCTTCCTATCCAGAAACAGGTTGCCGGCACCCACGAGGTTGGTATCTGATCCTCCGTAGATGACGCGTAAGCGGCATCTAACCGGGCACAAGCCCGGTTAGGCCGTTCACCTCGAATGAAATGAAAGGTGTAAGGTCGTCATAAATCGAGGCATTGCAAAGCAATGCCGATACGCTTAGTCGAGCTGTTCGGCTATCTCGTCGGTGATGTCAGCGGTGTGATAGACGTTCTGCAGATCCTCCAGCTCTTCCAAGCGGTCGATCAAGCGCATGACCTTCTTCGCGTCAGAGAGCGTGACTTCTGTGGGATTGGACGCGATCATGGTAAGCTCCGCGCCCTTCGTCTCCACGCCCTGCTCATGCAGCCCATCCTTCACAGCCGCAAGCTCCGTGGGCGCCGTGTAGACGATCCACTCGTCTTCAGCATCCTCGTAATCGTCTCCGCCCGCTTCCGCCACGGCCATCATGAACTCTTCCTCATCGGCCGCAGCGCCGTTCGGGCCTGTGGGGTTCTTCTTGTCGCCGGTCTCTATCTCCTTCGGGACCATGATCTGGCCCTTCTTCTCGAACTGGAAGGCCACAGAGCCCGAGGTTCCCAGGCTGCCCCCCGCATGGGAGAAGGCGCTGCGCACATCAGCCGCCGTGCGGTTGCGATTGTCCGTCAGCGCTTCACAATAGACGGCGATGCCTGCAGGCCCATAGCCTTCGTAGACCACTGTCTCGTAATTGGCTGCATCCTTGCCCGATCCGAAGGCCTTGTCGATGGCCGTCTTGATCTTGTCCTTGGGCAGCGAATAGCCCTTCGCCTTTTCGATGGCAGCAGCAAGGGAAGCATTGTTGTCAGGGTTCGGGTCTCCGCCCTCCTTCGCCGCTACGGTGATGTTGCGCGAGAGCTTGGAGAAGAGCGCGGACCTCTTCGCATCCTGTGCTGCCTTGCGATGCTTGGTGGTGGCCCACTTTGAATGTCCTGACATATGCGGTGCCCTTTCATATCAACGTGCTTTGAACCCGTTGATGTTACCACAGCCAGCTAGCGGGGAACCTCCTGGAAGAACTCGTAGGTCATGAGCGCATCCGATGAGCCTCTCTCGAGCGCACGAGCCACTTCCTCAGGGCGTATCTGGACGACATACATGACATTGGCTGGCGCGAACCTCTCCACCGTGCCGTCAGGATTGTGCTTCACGGGACTGGTGAAGCGGTCGCCACAGGTGAAGACGGCGATGTCGCCCATCTCCAGATGCCCCGCCTCATACACCACATCGCGAGCGTTCTCGATGACACTCTTCATGGTGCCCTGCACATCCCCGAGCATGGGCGTCACGCCCCAGAACAGCTGCATAGAGCGCATGACCCGCTCATCAGGAGAGACAGCGTAGATGGGCACCTTCGGGCGCAAGGACGAGATGAGGCGAGCCGAGCGGCCGGTCATGGTGGGGCAGACGATGCAACGCGCGTTCACATCGAGCGCTGTCTGCACGGCTGCGATGCCCACCGCATGCGAGACGCTCTTGAGACCGCGCCCGTTATGAGGCTGGAAGCCATCGTCGAAGATGTTCTTCTCCGTGACCTCCGCGATCTTCGCCATGACCGCCACCGCTTCAGCCGGGTACTGACCAGCGGCCGTCTCTCCTGAGAGCATCACGCAGTCAGCCCCATCATAGATGGCATTGGCCACATCCGTTGCCTCCGCACGCGTGGGTCGCGGGCTCTGTGTCATGGATTCCAGCATCTGCGTGGCGATGATGACGGGCTTGTGCTCAGCATTGCACTTGCGGATGATGCGCTTCTGCAGATGGGGCACCTCGTATTCGGGCACCTCCACGCCCAGATCCCCACGGGCCACCATGACGCCATCGGCCGCCTTGATGATCTCTGAGACGTTCGCTACCGCATCCGCATTCTCTATCTTGGCGATGATGCCCACATGGCAAGGGGTGAGGCTCTGGATGTAGGCGCGCGCCTCCTGCACCGCCTCGGCTGACTTCACGAAGGACAGCGCGACGAAGTCTATCCCCTCTTCCAAGCCGAAGGCGATATCTGCCTTATCCTGTTCGGTGATGGCCGGGAACGGGATGCTGACACCAGGGATGTTGAGCGACTTGCGCGACTTCAGATGCCCGGGATTCATCACCTCGCACACCACATCAGCGCCTGTGGTGCCGAGCACTTTGAGCTGGATCAGACCATCGTCCAACAGGATGTGGTCCCCGACGTGCACCTGAGCCGCCAGGTTCGCATAGGTCTGCGGGATGGCGCCGGGTGTGGGGTCATCAACAGGCGTGAGCGTCACCTTCTCCCAGCGCGCAAGGTCAAGCGGCGCGGGAAGCACCCCGATGCGGATCTCAGGGCCCTTCGTATCTAACATGATGGCCGTAGGAACGCCCATCTCTTCGCGGATGCGCTTGACGCGCTCGATGCGAGCGCGGTGCTCCTCATAGGTGCCATGCGAGAAATTCAGGCGCGCAACGTCCATCCCGGAAGCGATGAGCGCACGCAAGAGCTGGTCATCGTCCACCGACGGGCCCATGGTGCATATGATCCGCGTTCGCTTGAGCATGATCCTCCCTCAGTCTCAGACCTCGTCGGAGGATACCAAGAATGCAAGCGGCGCTGAGGGCGCGAGCGCTATCTGTATTCGTCTGGAAAAGATTCAGTCGCGCAGCCACAATCCCGTCTTGCCGCCATCCTTCTTGAGGAGGCGAACGTCGGTGATCTCCATGCCGCGATCGACCGCCTTGCACATGTCGTAGATGGTGAGGCACGCGATGGATGCCGCCGTGAGCGCCTCCATCTCTATGCCCGTCTTGCCTGTGACGCCGCACGTGGTGATCACGTGGATCCCCACGCGCCCATCAGCGCGCTCGCCCGCCACCACCGGCTCCAATTCCACCTTCGCCTTCGTGATGTTCAACGGATGGCACATGGGGATGAGGCTGGATGTCTGCTTCGCGCCCATGACGCCTGCCACGCGTGCGCATGCCAGGACATCGCCCTTCGCCGCCTCACCCGACGTGATCAGGTCAAGCGTTTCCTGATGCATGAAGATGTAGCCCTCGGCCACGGCAATGCGCTCGGTGTCCGCCTTCTGCGAGACATCCACCATGCGAACATCTCCATTGGAATCTATGTGCGTGAGCTCCATGGTTCACCCTCCGATCGCTGACATGTTGCGCTCTGTTCCCACTTTGTCGTGATGCTCATCGGGCTTGGCGCCCAGCGCCTCCATGAGCACGGCAGCCACCTGCTCGTCGGTGCCGCTGCGCAAAGCTGCGCGCACATCGTATTCCTCATCGGAGAACAAACAGGGACGGATCTTGCCATCGGCCGTCAAGCGCAGGCGGTTGCACTGGCTGCAGAAGTGGCGCGAGAGCGGCGAGATGAATCCAACGGTACCCTGAGCGCCCGGGAAGGCCATGTACTTCGCAGGGCCCCACCCCAAAGGATTCTTATCTGCTGGCGCCAGCGGCTCCATGCCCGCAGCCAGCGCATCGGCATTGATGCGCTCTAAGAGCTCTTGGCTGGAGATGACATCCTCCTTGCCCCAACCCGCAAGCCCGTCCCCTGCCTCTTGCCCGAGCGGCATGTATTCGATGAAGCGCACATGCAAGGGCCGGTCCAAGGAGAGCTTCGCGAAAGCGAGGAAATCCTGATCCAAGCGGCGAACGGTGACCGCATTCACCTTCACGGGACTGAAGCCCACCTTGAGAGCTGCATCCAAGCCAGCCAAGGCATCTTCCAGGTTCCCGACGCGCGTGACCTGGCGGAATTGCTCTGGATCCAACGTATCCAAGGAAATGTTCACGCGGTTGAGCCCTGCCGCCTTCAGGCCCTCGGCCATCTTCGGCAAGAGCACGCCGTTGGTGGTCATGGAGATGTTCTCGATGCCTTCGATGGTGGTGAGCGCTCTGACCAGATCCTCCACGCCCTTGCGCACGAGCGGTTCGCCGCCGGTCAGGCGGACGCTCTTGATGCCATGCTTGGCAGCGATGGCCACGAGGCGCTCCACCTCTTCAAGAGAGAGGATCTCATCATGGCCCATGGGGCTCACGCCCTCTTCGGGCATGCAGTAGATGCAGCGGAAGTTGCATCGGTCGGTAAGCGAGATGCGCAGATAGTCGATCACGCGCCCGTGGGAATCCTTCACATGGTGCCTTTCGCCCTCGTTGTCTTTGATCGAGATTATATATAACCAAAGACTATATGACAGCCATCAGCGCTGAACTATGTAGATCTTGTCTTCGGGTATGCGAACCCAGAGCTCTTCCCCGAGACGCGGCAGCTCATCAGCCGGGCAAGCCAGCTTATCCACGCGCCAGAACAGGTGCTGATGCAAGAAGCGCATCTCATCGTCTTCGCGCGTGACCGTTGCGCTCTCCTCCTCGTCGCGGTCGAGGAAGGCAAGGAGCACCGAACGGTCGAAGCGCGAATCGCTCATGCGATCGACGCGCACGCGGAAGCAGTTGGATCCCGGCCCGCTTGCGCGCTCGAGGTAGAACGCACGCACGCCCAGATAGCCCTCTTCGAAGGGGACGGGCTTGGCGGTCCCAACATGCACGCCCCACCGCGGCACCCACACCATGCGCTCAGCCACCCTCACGTAGGGGACGGAATTCTTGCATCCCGAGAGCTTGAGCGCCGCCTCTGACTTCGGGTCGTTCACGAGCTCATCGCCTGAATCGACCTCTAGGATGCGGCCCCTATCCACCACAGCGATGCGATCGCAGAAGCGAAGCGCCTCATCGATGTCATGGCTTACATAGAGCACCGTCCCCGTGAAGGCATCGAACAGATCCACCAGATTCTGCTCCAGCAGGCTCTTGAGATGCGAATCGAGCGCGCTGAACGGCTCATCCAGCATGAGGATATCGGGCGAGGCCGCCAACATCCGCGCCAGCGCCACGCGCTGCTGCTGGCCGCCAGAGAGCTGCGCAGGATAGCGCTTCTCGAAACCGGATAAGCTGAAGCGCGCAAGCTCGCGCTCCACGATGGCGGAAGCATCTGCCTTCGAGACGCCCTTGCCGATGCCAGCGGCCACGTTCTGCTCGATGGTCATGTTCGGGAACAGCATGTAGTTCTGGAACAGAAGCGCCGTCTTGCGCTCCTGAGGCGTTAGGTTCACGCCTGCAGCGGAATCGAAGAAGACGCGATCGTTCACCTTGATGAAGCCCTCATCCGGGCGCTCGATCCCAGCGATGCAGCGCATGGTGAGCGACTTCCCGCATCCCGATGCACCCAGAAATCCCAGCGTCTCCGCTCCCGCCTTGATGTCCACATCCAAGCTGAAGCTGCCCAGATCCTTGCGTATGCGCACTTCAAGGGACATCTAGGCATCACCCCGCTTGCGATAGCGCGTGGTGCGGCGTCCCCACAGGTTGATGAAGAGGATCACCGCGAAGGAGAACAAGAGGATGACCACGGTCCAGAAGATGGCTACATCCGTGTTGCCGCTCATCCACTCGAAATAGATGGCGATGGGGATGGTACGGGTGATGCCCACATAGTTGCCAGCCAAGAAGAGCGTAGCGCCGAACTCGCCCAAGGCGCGGGCGAATGCGAGCACCGTGGCTGCCGCGATGGAGCTCCAGGTGAGCGGGATCATCAAACGGAAGAAGATGCGCGCGTTCGACCATCCAAGCGTGCGGGCCGCATCCAGCATGTTGGGATCCAAATTCTCGAACGCGCCTCGGCATGAGCGGTACATGAGCGGGAATGCCACCACAGTGGCTGCGATGACCGTTGCGGGCCACGAGAAGATGAGCGGGAATCCGATGTCTATGAACCATTGCCCAAGCGCCGTGTTGCGTCCCAAGAGCAAGAGCAAGAGGAAGCCGCAGACAGTGGGCGGCAGCACCATGGGAATGGTGAAGATGGTGTCGAAGATATCCTGGGCTCGCTTCGGGATGCGCATGGTGAAATACGCCGCTGCAAGCCCCAGCACGAAGATGAGCACGATGGCGCAACCCGTGGTCTTGAGCGTGACCCAAAGCGGGCTCACGTCTATGCCGCCGAGGAATTCGAAGAACGCCGCGATGCCCGTGGCTGGCATCTGGATGGATACAGCACCCGGATCTGCGATGGTCAGGATGTCAGCGTGGTCGGGGCGAAGCTTTGTCCAATCCACCTCTTTACCCGCTTCGCCAAAGGCGGGGACCATCCCAACATAGCGCTTGCCACCCACATCGATGGCGAATGTGATATCAAGGCCCGCGAACTGCGCATGGGTCTGGTCGGTGAACTCCCACGACGCGTCATCTGAGATGGTGCCGCTTCCCTTATCCGCTGCCGCATCGAGGGCAAGGAAATAGGAGCGGAGCTCTTCTTTCGAAGTGGGATCCGATATGTCGCAAAGATCATGCGCGCTCTGAGGGACATAGCAGATGACGCCTTCGGGGAACACGAGCGCCACCGATGCATCTGCGGCATCACCCGTGTAGAAGTTGTAGCCGATATCCGCTCCGCCTCTGGCGTTGGCAGAGCCCTTCTGCGCACGAGAGAAGCCATTCGCAGCGAATGAGGAGCCCTCTATCTTGGCCGCATCAGCACCTTCAGAGACGATGACCTCATAGCCCCCGTCCTCCTGAGCGTCCTCTGCGAATGCACAGGCAGGCAGCAGCGCCCACGCGAGGGCGAGCGCTGCTGTCATTGCAAAGATGCTCTTCGTGATCCTTGATCCCATATGAGAAATATATCAAGAGATGCAGAGTTGGCAACGGTGATAAGGTGCCATACGGTGCCACAGCATCAAAGCATGGATCGCTCATGCGATCTATGCCATCTCAAAGCCCCATTCCTGCCAAACCTTGATGGCATCCTCATTGGTGAAGCACCAATCCAAGAACGCCTTCGTCTCCTCAGGGTAGGCAGAATCAGCGCACACGGCCGCCGGGTAGAGGATAGCCTTGTGCGTATCGTTCGGAGCGATGCCTACCTGCTTCACATTGCCGAAGCGATACACATCTGAACTGTAGACCATGGCCAGGTCCACATCGCCTGAATTCGCATAGTTGCACACATTGCCCACGCTGGAGCCTTCGGTGACCTTGCCCTCAAGCGGCGTGCCCTCGAAGGTGCCATCCTTGCCCGAGCAATCCTTGCCCGTGGTGCCATCCGCTGAGATCCAGCACGGAGGCATGGTGGTGGAAAGCGACTGCTTCGCGTAGTTGCCGGCAGGCACGTTCGCATCGCCCACCGCAAGCGTATAGGAACCTGAAGCGATGTCTTCCAACGTGATGTCAGCGAGCGCGGAATCCATGCCAGAGACGATGACCAGATCATTCGTGAACATATCGAAGCGCGTGGCGTCATCCACATAGCCCGCCTCCACAGCGGAATCCATGGTCGCCTTCGAAGCGGTGATCAGCGCATCGGCGTAAGCTCCCCCGCCCAGCATCTCATTGAGCGTGCCGGATGCCTCATACTGGGTATCAGCGAAGGTGACACCGGTCTGCTCTGTGTAGATCGCCTGGACTTCCTCCATTGCCTTCGAGAGCGAATTAGCCGCGAAGATCTGGAGCTGCACGTCGCTTTGCGCTGCCGCGCTTGAGCTGGATGCCTCTGAGCTTGCACTGGATGCGCTCTGCCCTGAGCAGCCGGTCAAGGCACATGCCGCCACCATGGCAAGCGCCGCTGCGCTTGCGACCGCCTTCTTGAACACTGCTTTCACGTTTCCTCCTTGGATGAGCCTTGCGTACAGAAGCGATCCTCAAGCTTCAGGACCCCTTCTGTTCTTGACAAGGTTTAGACTAGCACAAGTCTATTCACATTTATGTATTATTTCTCTCACAGGCATATCGTACATCCTTGCGGCGCATGCGATATCAGAGAGAGATCAAGATTGCCAGTCAGATCCCAAGACGATCAGGTAATTGCTCTCGAACAGATATGAGCCATCGTCCTTCATGGGCGTGCCGCCGAGCTCTCGGGCAAGCGCCTCCGCCTCCGCTTGCTGGGAATCCTTCTTGTAGATGATCAGCGTCTCTTTGTAATCGAAGCTGTCGGCGTTGCCGGTATTGATGTTCTGATAGCCCATGTCCTGAAGCTTCTTCAAAGCCAGGTCGCACACCCCATCAACACCAGAACCATTGCGCACGCGGATGGTGGTGGCTTTGTTCACCTTATAGGCATTTCCCTCGGACTTGCCGCCCGCTGAGGAGAGGATGGTACCCGTGCTCAGATCGACCTCATCGGTGGCCACCGGCGGCAGTCCCGCCTCCATCCGCTTGATCATGTCCTTCCATGCGGTCTGGTCCAAGATCTCATACCAGCCGCCATTCTTATATTCGGAGGTGGTGGGAGCCACCGCAGTATAGATGTCCTCGCTCGCGTCGATGCCGCGCATGCCCTGTGCGATGCCCACGATAGCTGCCACGTCAAGATCCGTCGTGACGTACTGCGAGAGCGTGCTCACCGTGCCACCCAGGCTGAACGGATCCACCGAGAGCATCTTCTGAGCGATGGCGGAGATGACCATGCGCTGATTCGCCGCTCGATACAGATCCCCCGCCCCGTAATCATCATAGGTGTGGCGCGTGCGGCACAAGATCAGCGCACCTTCGCCGGACAGCGTCTGCACGCCCGCCTCCAACGAACCACCCGCCTCATCATCATCCACCGGAATGGGCACATCCACTTCAACCCCGCCCAGCGCATCCACGGCAGCAGCGAAGCCGTCGAAGTTCACCTCAGCGTAATGGGAGATGGGAACTCCTGCCATCTTCGAGACCGTCTGCACTGCCAACGATGGACCGCCAAAGGCGAGGGCGGCGTTGATCTTCTGATCCCCATAGCCTGGGATATTCACCAGCGTGTCACGAGGAATGGAGATGATGGAGGCCTTCTTGCCCTTCGGATCGATGCGCGCGAGCATCATGGAGTCACTGCGATATGACCCCTCATCCAGACCGTCGGATGCTTCGCGCTCCGCCGAGCCATCGGTTCCCAAGAGCAGGATATAGAAGGGATCTGTGGGCGTATCCACTGGCGAGAGCACAGAGAGCAGCGCATCATCCACGCGATGCTGCAAGTTCTCGTTGATGGAGTAGATGTAGGCGAATGCAGCGCCGACACCTACCACGCATACAGCCAGAAGCGCGATGAGCGACCCTACGATGACCTTATGGCGCTTGCGCTTCTTGCGAGATGCCGCACGCACCTTCGCATCCATATCCGACGGGGAAGCCGCATGGCTCCCCTTTTGAGCTGCGTCCCCATCTTTGCGCCTCAGGCGCTCATAGGCAGCATCTTCAGGCGAAGCTGCAACGGATGAGGCAGAAGAGGACGTACGAGAGCTTGGTCGATCTTCCAAAGGGGCGCTATGGGCGCCGCGTCGATGCACGGAGGACTTCTTCTGCACCCGACGGACGCGAGCAGGATCTGCGGATATAGCTGCGGCATCCTTGATAGCAGCATCCGCAGCCTTTCCTTGAGGCGCCTCTTGTCGCGCAGGGCGTGCAGCATGTGCCGTACGCGGCGAAGAAGCCAACTGCACATGCCTCACGTTCCGGGAATGCCGGGGGGCATCAGAGGTGGATCTGTCACGTGGGTTTCCGTGTTGGGAAGCCATGATGCGCAGATGTTCGACCGTTCCTCGTCAGGGCGCAGGCCAGAGAGAACCTGGACGCCGTGGGCACATGTACGTTGCGTTTTGGAGCAGATATTATAGGACAGGTGGCTTGCCAGTGTCTATGATGGTCTTGAGCTGGGCTTCGTCCAACACAGGAATGCCCAGCTTCACCGCCTTGTCGTACTTCGATCCAGGGTTGTCGCCCACTGCCACGAAGGATGTGCTCTTCGAGACGCTGGAGGACACCTTCGCACCATATGCCTTGAGCGCATCTGCTGCCTCTTCGCGCGAGAGGCGTAGGTTCGTGAGCGTTCCGGTCAGCACGAACGTGAGACCAGAGAGCGTCTGCGGCTTATCTTGACCAGACCGCTGTGCTGCCACCATGGTCACACCTGCATCTTGCAAGCGCTCGATGACATCGATGTTGTCCGGCGTGCGCAAGAAGGTCCAGATGCTGGCCGCAGCCCTCTGTCCTATGCCATGGACCGCCTGCAACGCCTCTTCGCTGGCGTCCTTCAAGGCCTCCATGGAGGGATAGGTCTCCACCAACTCTGCTGCCGTGTTCTTGCCGATGTGCCGGATCCCCAGACCGCAGATCACCCGTGCAAGATCACGATCCTTCGAGGCCTGGATGGCGTCGATGAGCTTCGCTGCGGTGGTGCGGCCTAAGGATATGGCGTTGCCATCCTTGTTCGTACGTCCCATATGCAGCTGCTCTAGCTCTTCAACGGTGAGGGAATAGAAGTCCGCCACGTCGTTCATGCGCCCGATCTCCACTAAGCGCCCGATGATCTCCTCCCCCATGCCGTCTATGTCCATGGCGTCGCGGCTGACCCAATGGAGCAGCCGTTCTAGCGCCTGCGCGGGACAATCGATGGAGACGCAGCGAAGCTGAGCCTCCCCCTCTTCGCGAATGACCGGGCTGCCACAACTAGGGCATGTCTTCGGTGCCTCCCACACAAGCGCATCCGCCGGGCGCAGGGAGATCACGGGGCCCAACACCTCGGGGATGACGTCACCCGCTTTGCGCACGATGACCGTATCCCCCACGCGCACATCCTTGCGGTGCACCTCATCTTCGTTATGCAGCGTCGCCCGGGCCACCACCGAACCAGCCACGAGCACCGGATCCAGCTCTGCCACCGGCGTGAGCGCACCCGTACGCCCCACCTGCACGGTGATATCGCGCAAAAGCGTGGTCTTCTCTTCCGGGGGGAACTTGAAGGCGATGGCCCACTTGGGAGCGCGCGAAGTGAATCCAGCGGCATCCTGCAAGGCGAAATCGTTCACCTTGACCACGACGCCGTCGATCTCATAGGGCAGCGATCCACGCTTCTCAAGCGACGCAGCGCAGAATGCAAGGACCTCTTCCCTGGTCTGACAGAGCGCCACATCAGGATTCACATGAAAGCCTGCACGCTTGAGCCATGCCAAGAGCTCCCACTGCCCTTTCACGCGAATGGCATCATTTCGGGAGATGGCATAGAGGAAGGTGGCCAGATCCCTGCTGGCTGTGACCTTCGGATCCTTCTGGCGCAATGACCCTGCTGCCGCATTGCGCGGATTCGCGAACTGCTTCTTGCCCTCTGCCTGAGCTTCCAGATTGAGGGCATCGAAGCTGGCCTTCGGCATGTAGATCTCTCCCCGCACCTCCAGCGGCACATCGGGGTTGGCCACTTCCTCAAGCGCCTCACGACGAAGCGCACGCGGGATATCAGCCACTTCCATCACATTCGCCGTGACGTCCTCGCCCGTGGTGCCATCCCCTCGGGTAGCTGCCTGCACGAGCAGACCGTCACGATAGGTGAGCGCGATGGAAGAGCCATCTATCTTGAGCTCGCAGCAAAGCGCCGGCAGAGAACCATAGAGCTTTTGGATGCCATCCATCCACGCTTCAAGCTCAGCCTCATCCATGGCGTTATCCAGCGAATACATGCGCCTGTCATGGCGCACGGCGCTGAATTGCTTCTCCACATACCCGCCAACGCGCTTGGTGGGGCTGTCGCTGGATGCCAGTTCTGGAAACGCCTCCTCCAGTTCGCGCAATTCGCGCATGAGCGAATCATAGGCAGCGTCAGAGATCTCAGGAGCGTCAAGAGCGTAGTAAAGGTAGGTGTTGTGCTCTATCTCGCGACGCAGCGCCTCCACGCGCGAAGCCGCCTCGTGCGCCGTCAAGCGACCCGGCATAGCGTCGCCCTTCAACGGTTCGTCCATATCAAACTCCTTCATGCCAGCGTCGGTGGCAACATTCATGATGATTTTGCAAGTTTGAGTAGCATTCATGCGATTATTGACTATAATTCAAAATTGATTGTGAGCAGGCATGGATTGCTTGCCAAACGTTTACGTGAAAAGGAGCAACTACATGAATGAGGGACTGAATCTCCCGCGCCTGCAAAGCTTGAACGACTGGATGGTCACGAAGTCTGAGATCGACCGCATGTCCGAGTCCGAGTTGATCGACATCGTGAAGGACCAGAAGGTCAAGGTCATGATCACCGATGGCCAGGTTTCCACCGTTCTGATCTCTCCTGATCTGTACAACACCTTCGTGAGCACCGTTGAGAAGTTCGCTGCTTCTCGCGCTGGCGAATAATCAGACAGCATCAGAATTCGAAGAGCCTGCCTCGTGCGGGCTCTTTTTTTGTGCACCCTTCCTGGAGAGCTGTATCAAGGGGACGGAGGAGTGAGACATCCGCAGGATGTCTCACTCCTCCGTCCCCTTGATACGCGGCCAGTTGGCCGCACCCGCGGGATCCGTGTCAGGATGATGTGGGTGCTGGCAACTGCCAGCACAAGTGAAAACAGTGCCCTTTGCATGCAATGCAAAGGGCATAACAAACATCCTGCGAGGGCTTTGGTTGGATGAGCGAGGCGAATCCAACCCTCTCGCGCAGTGCTTGCACTGCGCTGTTAGTTAAAGCGGCGAAACAATATATCAGGATAGACAACCTTCTACGCCGCATCACTTTTCAGGCAGCAACAGGATGAATGCTATAGGTTTGTGCAAGCACAAACCTATTGTTTT
>CANODU010000024.1 GCA_947565185.1 uncultured Eggerthellaceae bacterium
CCTGCGGCCTCTGCGTCCCGAACGCAGCGCTCTACCAAGCTGAGCCACAACCCGAAAGCGTCAGCTATGATAGCACAGTGCGCGCACACATGTCTTGGCAATGGGCGAGCAACAGGCTGTCAGCGATCAGTGCCCCTTTCGGGTTCCGCTGCCCCCTCCTGCATCTTCTTCCCCAGAACCTGCTGGCTGATCTCCATGCCTCGAGAAGCCTGCTCCTCCCAGGAGTTGCCTTCCGTGACTGCTTTCGGTGCGCGCTTCGCGCTCTCCTGGGCGTTTGCCGCTGCTTCTCTCTTCTTGCGAGCACGCTTGCGCTTCCATGCTTCCAAGTCAGCCTTGAGCGCTTCGCGCGAGAAGGGCCTGTCGAACGCCGCACGCTTCCAGAACAGCCACGCGAACAGCACGAGGCAGGCGATGCCCACGCGCCAGGTGCCCTGGAACAGGAATTCGCAGCCGCCGATCAGCACGAGCGCGCTCACGGTGATGGCCCACGCTGTGCGGAAGCGCATCACCAGGCCTACCGCGCAGATCATCAGGACGAGCGAGCTCAGGATGAGCGGGATGCCCACCACCAGCGAGCTCATGTCGATCCATGATGTGAGCATGGTGTAGGGAGTGAAGGTGTCCGGGAAGAAGACAGCGCCGATGTTCACGGCTCCTACCAAGAACACGAGCGTCCCTGAGATCCAGGCGATGTCCTTGTGCTTCTGCATCTCCGTGGCAGACTTCTTCGATTTGAAGAACCCGGCTTGCGAGAGCAGGACCGCGCCGATGCAGAAGGGGATCCAGAACATCACGCCGCGATAGACCAGCGCGATGGCTGCCGCTGTGGCTACGCTGCAACCATAGGCCGTGAGGATGGCCGTGATCATGGCCTCCACGACGCCGACACCTTGGGGCGTGGGGCTCAAGATGACGGAGATGGCTCCCACGGCGAACGCCGCTACCAGGGCTTCCACGTTCTCGAACCCGAAGGCGTAGCCGATGGCCACCAAGCAAGCCATGTTGAGGATGGCGGAGAGCGACGCGTAGGCCACGGTGATGACGGACCCTTTCGGATTCTTCGCCAAGAGGTCCGAGGTGCCCACGAACGAATGAGCCATGGAGCGTCCCCAACCTGGCTTCAGCGACTTCTTGATGAGCTCCATCACCTTGTTCAGCACTTTCTCGATGATCAGGAAGATACGATAGAGCACTCGTGGCTTCAGATGTCCGATGAAGAAGAGGCTGGAGAGGATCACCAGCACGCCTGCCAACGCCAAGCCACCGATGAGGAACACGGTGTTCATGTGACCGGAGATCATCATGGTGAAGAAGCCGATGACCGATATCACGAAGACAGCAGCGAAATATCCGATCTGGGATAGGATGGCGCCCCCGGTGGACTGCCCGGCATCGCATCCTTCGCGATGCGCATCGTCGATGATGAAGGCTACGCCGGTTGCGCCGCTGAACAGGCAGAACGTGTTGATGAAGACGAGCGAGAAGATGAGCACCACGTTATGCCAAAAGCCAGTGGCGTGTCCAACAGCGTCGAAGGCCGCATCATAGGACGCCGCTTGCACGAAATGGCGTCCCAGCATGAGGATGATGGCGATCACCATGGGCACGAGCGCGCCCGTCATCATGGTGTTGAAGAAATCTGCCAGGTAGTCCACGTTGGCGATGATGAAGCACACCGCTACGATGGCGATCACCAAGAGCAGCGCTTTCTTCACGTGAGACCCCTCACAGCCGATTGTACGTGAAGATCATTATACGCTGGATGGCTTCAGGAGGCTCTCATGCGCCTATGGGAGGCTGTGCATCCGACGTCGTGGCCGAGCGCAGTCGGTGGGCACGGATGCGATGTGCGCATACCTGCCAGCCTCGGACGGCGAGGATGACGTAGAAGGGCATGTACAGGAAGAGGTAGCGGGCACTGCATTCGGAGATGAGGAGGTATCCGCTCAAGAGCAGCAAGCTGAGCGCGATGACCTCTTCGGTGCGGCTGGGGCTTCGGCGGAGGAGATTCAGCACGATACCTGCCAAGATCATGAACCAGAGGGCTTGGGCGATGCATGACCAGGGGGAAGGGGCAGCGTCGGGTTCCATAGAGAGGTCGCGTTCGCCGTATTCGATGCCATAGAACGCCATCACTGCAGGATTCGATCCGTTCAGCTCTTCGAAGGCGATATTGGTCCGACGCGGGAACAGCGCATCGCCGCTGTCATAGATGATGAGCGTCTTCTTGATCATCAGCTGCAAGAGGCCGTCAGGGCCGAGCATGTGGAGGCGCGTAGCCCAGACAGCAGCGGTGGCCTCATCCTGTTCTTCTTCGGTTGCGAAGCTGAAGGCGAAGTTGCGATCCTCATGGCTGAACATCCCATCGGTTTGGGTGTTGAGCCCTACCATCAAGAAGTACTGCGGATTCATGGCGGGAAGCTCAGGATCGGTCTGGATGCCTACCTGGCCTCTCACGAGATTCACGGTACCGAAGGAGAGGAGCACAGCCACGCCGCATCCCAGGACTGTGGCGGCGAACATTGCCGCTTTGTGCCCCGGGCGCTTCGGCGCCTTTCCTGGACCCTCCTGAGGTTGGCGCGTTCGCTCGGTCAGCCTATCGCGCGCCCAGAGACATGCGCTCACGAACGCAGCTGCGCCCAAGACGGCAAGCGCAGTGGGCTTGATGGCGTAGCCTAGAAGGGAGACGAAGATCATGAGCGGCCACTTCACGGGATGCTTGCAGCAGGCGAAGATCAAGAGCGTGGTCGTGGTGAACAGGATGCAGTAGGAGTCTGAATAGGGGATGAAGAGATAGGGATTGATGCCCAGAAAGGCGAAGGCCAAGAGGAACGTGCAGAGGCCGCAGCGCTTACCGCCCAAGGCACGTCCGATGAAAGCCGCCTCCACTACGCTTGCCGTGATGCATGCGCAGCCTGCTGCAACCAGCAGGATATAGGGTTCCTCCATTCCAAGAGCCATGCCAGCATCGTTGAGCATGGCAAGCAGGCCACCGAGAAAGTAGTTGTTGGGATAGCGGGAATAGTAATTCGCGAGGAGCTCTTTGTTGTCGAATTGGGTCATGAGGGCCCAATCCCAATCGAAGCTGGTGAACCAAGCACTCTGCACCAAGAAGGCTTGGATGGCGCAGAGGATGATGGCGCCAGCGACGATGAGGACCCCAAAGCGGTGGCGTGTGAAGAAGCTGGGATGGTCAGAGGCAGAGAGGGCGGCCTTGTTGGGGGAGATCGGCAGGTGTTGGGCCAACAAGCAGCACCCTACTCCTAAGACAACCCCTATGAGCAGGAACAGGATGCCCAGAGGGGTGAGCGACCACCGGTAGCTGAAGTCCATGAAGGGAGCCACTGCCACGTTCAAGATGATGACCAAGGCAATGTATACCAGGAACGCATACCAGGCTATCTTCGGCAACATGCGGAAGATCCGGGCTGAAAGCGGCTCTTGGCTTTGCATGCGCATCATGGTGGCTCCTCGGGGGCTCCTGCTTCTCTTCTCAGGCCTGCAGATCAGCGGGGGAGCAGGTTCTCCAAGGCCTGCTTCCCTCTGCGGTCGAAGGCAGTGTAGATCAGCTGGAACGCCACGATGTCCACGACGCCGATGATGGCGAAGAGCCACCACATGGCGTCCGTCATGGCTGCGATGTTGAAGAACCAGCTGAACGCCGTGCATCCAAGCACGATGCCGCCCAAGACCACGACCAGAAGCGCTGCGCGAATGGGCGTGTAGGGAATGGACAGGCGGATGACCAGCATCACGCCGATGAGCGACGTGAGGAGCACGCAAAGCGTAGACACCTGGGCGTAGTCCAAGCCGCAGGCGACATACCCCACGATGTTGACCGTGATGATGGAGACGATGACGCAGATGGCGCCCGGGATGGAACGCACGATGCAGTTCTTGAGGAAGTGGCCGCGCACCAGGTCATGGTTCGGCTCAAGGGCCAGCACGAATGAGGGAAGCCCGATGGTGAAGGCGCTGATGAGCGTCATCTGGATGGGCATGAAGGGATATTGCCATGGCAAGAAGATGAAGAGAACGGCCATGGTGATGGAGAAGATGGTCTTCACCAGGAACAGCGATGCCGAGCGCTGCAGGTTATTGATCGAGCGACGTCCTTCAGCCACCACCTTCGGCATGGAAGCGAAGTCGTTGTTGACCAACACGAGCTGCGCTACGTTGCGGGCTGCATCAGAGCCGGATGCCATGACCACGCTGCAATCGGCCGCCTTGAGCGCCAGCACATCGTTCACGCCGTCACCGGTCATGGCTACGGTGTGACCTTGTGCCTGAAGCGCCAAGACGAACGCCTTCTTCTGTTCGGGGCGCACGCGGCCAAAGACGCTGTTCTCCGCTACAGCGCGGGCGATGTCTTTGTCCGTTTCCAGCGAAGAGCAGTCTATGAACCTGTCAGCGCCGGGCACGCCCACGCGCTGCGCGATGGCGGATACCGTATGCGGGTCATCGCCCGAGATGACCTTCAGGGACACGCCTTGGTCGATGAAGTATTGGATGGTCTGCTTCGCGGTGGCGCGGATCTCATCTTCCAGCATGATGAAGCCGAGCGGGCGCGGCACGCCTTCGATGCGACCGTCAGCATCAAAGCCATCGACGCGCGCCAGAAGCAACACGCGTGCCTGCGTTGCCAGCGCATCAGCTTGAGGCAGCACGCATGCGAGCACATCAGGTGCATCGGCCAAGACGAACTGCGTGGCGCCCATGGCGAACGCTTCTCCGTTTGCCAGCACGACGCCAGAGAGCTTGGTGTCAGAGGAGAACGGAATGGGTCGGGCTCCTGCAAGAGAAAGGGCGTCCTTCGCTGCGCTAGGCGCGCTTTCGTCCGACGGGCGGTTCGTGAAGAACGCGCGAATGGCATCGGCGGTGTCATTGGGATCTGGGTCAGCGTTCACGATGGCCTGGGCTGCGCGGAGCGCCTGGTCGCGGTCCTCAGGGCTCATGCCGCGGATATCGGTCACCGCCATATGCCCGGTGGTGATGGTGCCCGTCTTGTCCAGGCAGAGCACGTCAACGCGCGCCAGGGTCTCTATGCAATAGAGCTGCTGCACCAGCACCTTATGGCGCGAGAGACGGATGACGGCCACCGCCAGCACGGTGGAGGTGAGCAGGATGAGCCCTTCGGGGATCATGCCCACGAGCGCTGAGGTGGTGGAGAGGATGGCGCTGCGCCAATCCACGTCCTGCAGGAAGAACTGGCTGGCGAAGAGCAGGATGCCCACGGGGAACAGTGCGATGCTCACATACTTCACGATCCCGTTCACTGAGCGCATGATCTCTGAATTGACCACCTTGTGCTCTTTGGCCTGGGCGGTGATCTTGGCAGCGTAGTTCTCAGCACCCACGTGGATGACCTTCGCGAATACGACGCCCGAATTGATGAACGATCCGCTCATGAGCTGGTCGCCTGCTGTCTTGGGCACCAGCTTGCTCTCGCCGGTGAGCAGGCTCTCATTCGCCTTGCATTCACCGGACACCACGGTGGCGTCAGCGGGCACTTGGTCCCCGCGTGCCAGGCGGATGACGTCGCCCTCCACGATGTCCGTGACGGCGATCTTCGTGAGCGCGCCGTCACGGACGGCTTCCACATGGGCCGCGACCACGATGGCCAGCTTGTCCGTCAGCTGCTTCGATCGCACCTCTTGCACGATGCCGATCAACACGTTCACGATGATGATGACCATGAAGAGCATGTTCTTGTAGGAGCCCGTGAAGAAGACGAGCACGGCCAGCACCAGATTCACGAAGTTGAAGAGCGTGCAGATGTTGTCACGCGCGATGTCCTTCAGGGAGCGCGTCTTGATGGTGGCGTCAACGTTGACCTTACCTGCATGCGTGAGCTGCGACACCGCTTGCGCCGTGAGGCCCTGCGGAAGCGCGCTGGTTCCAGTAGTGCTTGCGGTGGTCTGCGCGCTGGCATGTGGGGCGGTTGTCATCTGCATGTCGGACATCGGGCTACCTTAGCACAAGGCAGTGCATGTAGTATTATCAGGCTTCATGAATCCGCCATCTGATAGCAAGAGGTTGCCGTTGCCTGCGCGCATCGTGGGAGCCATCCCGAATGCGCTGCGGTATGCGCTGCTGGCATTCTTGGCCATCATGACCATCGCGATAGGCTTCTTCGCGAACGTCATCTCCTATTCGTTCTATGTTCCCGTGGTGAGGATGGGCGTGCCGTGGCTCATCTTGATATCGCTGCTGGTGGGATGCGCGTGCACGGCGGTGGTTGGGCTGCTGGTGCGGGCAGGCGCCTTCAAGGGGCTGGATGAGCGCCGGCGCTTCCTCATCTTCGTGGGCATCGGGGCAGTGGTGCTCTTCGTCGTGCAGCTCATCCTAGCTTCGCAGATCCGCTTCTATCCGGGAGCGGATTCGGGCGTCCTCACTGACCCAGTGGGCTCGCGGGCGAACTCCGTCTATTACTCTCGCTATCCGCACAACCTCTTCTGCGAAGGCATCTTCCAGATCATCGCTTTCGTTGCCGGGGTGTTCGGCCATCCTTCCTTCCCGTGGCTCGTGGCGGGAGGGTGCCTGTCGGTGACGCTGGCCATTGCGCTTGCGGCTTTGGCAGCACAGCGGGCCATGGGCACCCCGTGCGGCACGGTGGTGTTCATCGTGGGCGCTGTATTCCTGGGGCTCTCTCCCATGGCGCAAGTCCCTTATACGGATTCCTATGGGATGCTCTGGCCGGCGCTGGTCCTCTATATATATGTATGCGTGCGCAACCCACGCGTTCGATGGCCGCTCATCGTGGGCGTCTCTGTCCTCGGCGCCTGCATGAAGGCGCTTTCCCTTGCCGTCTTCGGCGCCATCGTCATCGTAGAAGCGTGCATGCGCATTCGTGCAGCGTGCGCTCGGCGTCGGGATGCGAAGGCGGCTTCGGGCGCTCAGCCAGGGTTGCGCCCACGGTGGCAGCGCTGGGGAGGGATGGTTGCGTGCTGTGCTTTTGCCGGCATCGTGGCATTCGGCTTCGCACAGGCGGTGCGCAGCATCCCTGATGTGGCGCTCAACCCGAACATGGAGCTTGGGCCGGCGCATTATCTCCTGGTGGGCGTGGGCGACAAGAATGGCGCATATTCCAGCACCGTCTTCGATTTCTCGAACAGCTTCGAAACGCGCGAAGAGCGCACGGCGGCCACTATCGCAGCATGGCAGCAGCGCTTGAGCCAGCTGGGCCCAGATGGCATTGCGGCATTGACCTTGGCGAAGGCGATGACCGTGCTCAGCAGCGGCAACTTCTTCTGGGGCGGCGATGCCACCCAAGCCATCACGGGCACCAACGATGCGCTCCTGTCCTTCTATGGGCTCACCATGGTAGACGCTCAGGCAACCGTGGACACCACCTGTCCGTGGAACTGGTTCGCGCAGGTCATCTGGGGCGCGGTGCTCATCGGGTGCGCGCTCGGGCTTGCGTGCCGCAGGCCTTCCAAGACGGAGCTCGTCATCTGCGTGACGCTGGTCATGTTCTGCCTCTATGCGCTCATCTTCGAGGCGAATCCACGCTATCCCTTCATGTTCGCACCGCTGTTCTTGATCCTGGGCGTGCGTGGTTGGGAAGAGGCTGCCACGCTTGTGGCGAATCGGTTCTCGAGAAAAAGTTAACTCTGGTTGCCAATCGGTGAATCTTGTTCTATCATGCTCCTGTTACCAAGAGTTAACTTTGACGGGAGGACAAGGTGGAAGACGCAATGGTCCTGGGAGCAACCACCCCGCATGAAAGATCAGGCGTTGCCTTACAGCAGATGCCCCTCACGTTCATGAAGGTCGGTGAAGCTGCGCGCGTGGTCAAGGTGCGCGGCGGCGGAGAGATCCATCATCACTTGGAGAACCTCGGGTTCGTTCCGGGGGCACTGGTCAAGGTGATCACGGAGCAGGCTGGCAATCTGATCGTGGAAGTCAAAGGGTCGCAGGTGGCACTGGACAAGGCCTCTGCAAAGAGGATCATCACCGGTTAGAAAGGATGCATATGGCAGATTCAGCAACCACGCTTCGCGATGTGCCCATCGGGGAAACGGTCAAGGTCGTGAAGCTCACGGGTGAAGGCGCGCTCAAGCGGCGCATCATGGATATGGGCCTCACGAAGGGCACGGATGTGACGGTGCGCAAGGTGGCGCCTTTGGGGGATCCCATCGAGGTCACCGTGCGCGGCTTCGAGCTGTCGTTGCGCAAGGATGAGGCGCAGAGCGTGCTGGTCGCGTAAAGCACGCATCACCTCTACGCGCTTCGCATGAGCATGCACCGGAAGGTGCTTATTTTCGGGGAATGAGTTACCCAAAGCTAACTAAGAGCGATGAAGGCAAGGAAGGAAGGAAGAAGGGGATGAGCATCAACATCGCGCTTGCCGGCAATCCCAACTGCGGCAAGACGACGCTGTTCAATGACCTGACAGGCACTAACCAGTACACAGGCAATTGGCCGGGCGTCACAGTAGAGAAGAAGGGCGGAAAATATAGGCGCGACAAGGACGTGGAGATCACTGACTTGCCGGGCGTGTATTCTTTGTCCCCCTACACGCCTGAAGAGGTGGTCACGCGCGACTTCCTCTTGAGCGGAAGCCCGGATGTGGTGGTGAACATCGTAGATGCCACGAATCTGGAGCGCAATCTGTATCTGACCACGCAGATCGTCAGCCTGGGATTGCCTGTGGTGGTGGCGCTGAACATGATGGATCTGGTTCGCAAGAATGGAGACGTCATAGACACAGCGAAGCTTGGCCGAGAGCTTGGTTGTCCGGTGGTGGAGATCTCTGCTCTCAAGGGACAGGGGACCCAGGACCTGGTCACGGTGGCGGTGGATGCGGCGCAGGCCAAGATGGCGCCTGCCAGCAAGATGCGCTTCACCGATGATGTGGAGAGCGCCATCAATAAGGTGATCGACATCATCTCAGGCAAGGTGCCGCACACCGAGATCCGCTGGTTCGCCATCAAGTGCCTTGAAGGTGAGGATCTCACGCTTCAGAAGATGCAGCTTACGGCAACGGACCTCTCCCAGATAGCTGCCATCCGCTCTGAGCTGGAAACAGCCGAAGACGACGATGCGGAATCCATCATCACCAACGAGCGCTACGACGCGATCACGGATGTGTGTGATGGGTGCGTGAAGAAGTCAACGAAGGGCCTCACTACCACCCAGAAGGTGGATCGCATCGTCACGAACCGCATCCTCGGCATCCCCATCTTCATCGTCATCATGGCGTTCGTGTACTTCATCAGCGTGTCCACCGTGGGAACCATCGCCACTGACTGGGCCAATGATGGCGTGTTCGGCGACGGCTGGCTCTACACCGGCACCGAGCAGTACGACGAAGCAGTGGCAACCTATGAAGACGCGCTGGCGGCTGCCGAGGAATCTGGTGCGAGCGAAGCGCAGATCGCAGCCATCGAAGAGACCGAGCCCGATCCGGCTGAGTTCGGCCTCTGGCATCCGGGCATCCCCACGGTGGTGGAGGAGTGGCTTGTGGCCGTGGATTGCGCGCCGTGGATGCAGAGCTTGATCTTGGACGGCATCCTTGCGGGCGTGGGCGCGGTGCTCGGGTTCATCCCGCAGCTCATCATCTTGTTCCTCTTGCTGTCCATCTTGGAGGGCTGCGGCTACATGGCGCGCGTGGCGTTCATCATGGACCGCATCTTTCGCCGCTTCGGCCTGTCCGGCAAGAGCTTCATCCCTATGCTCATCGCATCGGGCTGCGGCGTGCCTGCCGTCATGGCCACCAAGACCATCGAGAATGAGAAGGACCGCCGCATGACGGTCATGACCACCACGATGATCCCCTGCGGCGCGAAGCTGCCCATCATCGCGCTCGTGTTCGGCGCGTTGGCCGGCAACTACTACGAGGGTACCTGGTGGGTGGCGCCGCTGTTCTACTTCTTGGGGCTTGCGGCCATCATCATCAGCTGTATCATGCTGAAGAAGCTCAAGGCCTTCGCAGGTGATGCAGCCCCCTTCATCATGGAGCTGCCGCAGTATCACATGCCCACGGCGAAGAACGTCCTTCTGGCAACCTGGGAGCGCGTGAAAGCCTACATCGTGAAGGCTGGCACCATCATCTTCCTGTCCTCCATCGTGATCTGGTTCCTGCTGAACTTCGGTGTGTATGAAGGCCAGTTCGGTCTGCTGGATACGGAGATGGATGACTACATCCAGTACAGCCTCATGGCCGGTCTTGGGAACCTCTTGGCTTGGATCTTCGTGCCGCTTGGGTTCGGCAATTGGGAAGGTACCGTCACCACCATCACGGGCCTTGTGGCCAAGGAGAATGTCGTGGCCACCGTGGGCATCCTCACCAGCCTGGGTGAGGTGGGCGAAGACGATCCAGGCATCTGGCTGTCCTTCGCGCAGATGATGGGCGGTACGAGCGTAGCCATCATGGCCTTCTGCGCCTTCAATTTGCTTTGCGCGCCGTGCTTCGCAGCCATGGGTGCTATCCGCAATCAGATGCGCTCGGCGAAGTGGACATGGGCGGCCATCGGGTACATGTGCGGCTTCGCATGGTGCGTAGCGCTCATGATCTATCAGCTGGGCGGCCTGATCACGGGAGAAGTGGCCTTCAATGTCTGGACGGTAGTGGCCATCATCGTGTTGGCGCTCATGCTCTTCCAACTGTTCCGGCCCATGCCGAAGCACAACAAGGAAGCGAACGAGCGTGCTCAGGGCATCCTTGATGCCGAGGCCGTTCGATGAGCGCATCCACGCTCATCCTCTCAGCGCTCATCGCTTTAGGCGCCGTGCTTGCTGTGCAGCGCCTGGCGAAGCGCGGCATGTGTGATTGCAACGACCATTGCGAAGGTTGCTGCAAAGGGTGCAAGAACTGTCCTATGGCCGACGGCGGCGTATCAGGGGGACGGAGGAAGTCTGTATCAGGGGGACGGAGGAGTGATACGCCCGGAAGGTGTATCACTCCTCCGTCCCCCTGATACAGACCTGATACGCCTTCAGGAGAAACTTCCAAAAAGCGCATGCGCTTTTTGGAAGTTTCGCTGTTCCGTGTTGCCAATTCCTTTCATAGCATGGCTGGATCGACGCCTGTGCGTTCGCATTTGCATTGCTCTTGGGAGGAGGGCCTATGGAATACAACAACGAGTACAACTTGGAGCTGTATCCGAAGAAGCTGCGCTGGAAAGAGGGGGATCTGACCGCAACGCGCACCACCATGTGGTCAGGACCGGGCTGTCATGAAGGATGCCAGGTCATCTTCTATACCGATGATGACGGCAAGTTGGTCAAGGTGGAGGGTGACCCGAATTCGCCCTTCAGCCAGGGCCGCCTCTGCATGCGTTGCTTGGAGCTTCCAGAGTTGGTGAATCATGAGAGCCGTCTCAGGTATCCCATGAAGCGCAAGCGGGACGAGCGTGGGCAGGATAGGTGGGAGCGCATCAGCTGGGATGAGGCGTACGACATCATCGAAGAGAACGTGCGCAAGTTCCAAAAGGAATCAGGCCCTGAGTCCATCATCTCCATGATCGGCACAGGCCGGAATGTGTCGCAGGTCATCGCCCATAATCAGTATGCCAACTTCGGCGGCCCTGACCTCACGCTCTGCTTCCTGTCGGGGGATTCGTGCATGCTGCCGCGCACGGCGCTGTGCTATGTGGTCATGGGCAACCAGTGGGTGGCTGACATGAGTCAGTTCAGCGAGCACCGCTATGAGGACAACGAGGACTGGATCGTACCGGAGTGCATCGTGCTCTGGGGCACGAATCCTGTTGTTTGCAATTCCGACGCGTTCTTGGGCCACTGGATCGTGGAGGCCATGAAGCGCGGCTCTGAGCTCATCTCCGTGGACCCGCAGCTCACCTGGATCGGTGCACGCGCGAAGTACTGGCTGCGCCTGCGCCCCGGCACGGATGCAGCGCTGGCGCTGGGCATGATGAACGTGATCATCAACGAGGACCTGTACGATCACGAATTCGTGGAGAAGTGGTGTTACGGCTTCGACGCGCTCAAGGAGCGCGTGCAGGAATACCCGCCGTCCAAGGTGGCGGAGATCTGCTGGGTGGATGAGGACACCATTGTGGAGGCGGCGCGTTTCTACGCGAAGTCGCACCCTTCCACCATCCAGTGGGGCCTGGCCGTGGATATGTCGAAGATCGGCACGCAGACGGCGCTCGCTATCGCGGATCTGGCCGGCATCACGGGCAACATCGACAACCCGGGCGGCAACATCTTGATCGACCAGGCTGGCGGCCTTGAGTTCGGCTACAACTCCGGCATCGAATACCTCAAAGAGGGCATGGTGGAGAAGCGCCTGGGCAATTCCAAGTACCCGCTCAAGAAGTACGGCTTCACGGCCTCTTCGCAGTCTGACGCCATCCTGGACGCCATCGAGACGGGCAAGGACGAGAAGGGCGACCCGCGTCCGGTGCGCATGCTCTGGATCCAGTCGTCTAACCCCATCACGAACATGGGCCAGGACGCGCCGCGCATCTATCGCGCCATGAAGAACGTGGACTTCATCTGCGTCATCGACATGTTCATGACGCCGTTCGCCAGCGCTTGCGCTGACCTGGTGCTGCCCTGCGCCATGTCGAACGAGCGCGACTGCGTTCGCGTCTGGTTCGACCCGCTGCGCACGCTCACGAAGACGGGCAGCTTCTATGAGGCCAAGGAAGACGAGCAGATCATGATCGACCTGGGTCACCGCCTGTCACCGGAGCTCTGGCCTGATTGGGTGCAGACCCCGCGCGACTACATGAACTGGCGCATGCAGACCACGCCTGCATGCAAGTACGATTCCATGGAAGAGCTGGAAGAGGAGGGTGGCTGGCACTACCATCCGTTCCGCTACTACAAGCATGAGAAGGGGCTCTTGCGTCCCGACGGCCAGCCGGGCTTCAACACGGTGACCGGCCTGTACGAGCTGGCGCCTACGCTGTTCGACGCGTGGGGCGAAGATGCGCTGCCGTTCTACGAGGAGCCGCCCACCAGCCCGTATCGCACGCCAGCGCTGGCAGAGGAGTACCCGCTCGTGCTGACCACGGGCAAGCGCTCCTTCGAGTTCTTCCATTCTGAGTGGCGCCAGGCGGATACCACATCTCGCGAGCTTCATCCGGTTCCGTATTTCGATATCCATCCTGAGACCGCGGCGCTCTATGGCATTGCTGAGGGCCAGTGGGCCTGGATCGAGAACCAGATGGGCAAGTGCCGCCAGGTGGCGCGCTTCAATGAGACGCTGGATCCGCGCGTCATCTCCACGGAGCATGGCTGGTGGTTCCCAGAGAAGGAAGCAGCGGAGCCGGAGCTGTTCGGCGTGTTCGACTGCAACCCGAACAACCTCATCCCCATGGGTGAAAATGGCCCGTCGGGCTATGGCGCGCCCATCAAGTGCTCCATCGCGAAGGTGTATCCGGCAACGCCTGAGAACATGGTGCCCGAGATGCAGCCCACCTATCAGGTCACCCGAGGAAGCGGCTACAGCCACGGCCCGTCTCATCAGACGGATACGCCCAGCTTCTATGACGGCATCCAGTGACGAAGAGCCACAAGGAGGAGGAAGCTCACATGGCTAGAGGCGAATACGGTCTGATGATCGACTACAAGTTCTGCTCAGGCTGCCACGCATGCGAGGTGGCCTGCAAGAAGGAGCATGACATGCCCCGCGGGGATTTCGGCATCCGCGTCCTGCAACACGGGCCCCACGAGTCCTCGGACGGGGTGTGGGAATTCGACTATCTCCCGCTGCCCACGCACCTGTGCGACCTGTGCGCAGCGCGCACGGCGGCAGGGAAGCTGCCCAGCTGCGTGCATCATTGCCAGGCGGGCGTCATGGTCTACGGGCCCGTGGAGGAGCTCACGGCCAAGGCGAAGAAGGCGGAGGCAGACACCAAGGCACAGATGGTGATCTTCCCCCGATAGAGGAAAGGGAATGCCAGAGGAGAGACCAAGGAGGATCCCATGGCGAAATTCGAACATCTCTATCAACCCATCACGCTCGGGAACACGCGCTTCCGCAACCGCTTGTTCTCGGCGCCTACCGGTGAGGAATACTTCACCAATAGCAGGAACCACATCGATGACCGCATCGTGGCCTACTTCGAGCGCAAGGCCAAGGGCGGCGCGGCAACGGCATCGCTCGGTTCGGTCATGGTGGACCTCCAGCGCGGTGCGGTGGGTCCTTCCATCCATTTGGATGACCCCACGGGCCTGAATCCGTTCTTCACGTTGGCGAACTGCGTTTCGCGCCATGGCGCCATCGCAGACATCGAGTTGCAGCACAGCGGCGCGAACTCCTATCACAGCCTGCTGGATCTGGGCGGCCCCATCTATGGCGCGTTCGACTCCGTGAACGGTCTGGGAATGGAAGTGCCCGAGATGCCCGAGGATGTCATCTTCGAGACCATCTCCATGTACGGCGACGCCGCGCAGGTGGCCAAGCACTGCGGATTCGGCATGGTGACCGTACATGCGGGCCACGGCTGGCTCTTGAACCAGTTCTTGGGCGACAAGAACAACCGCAAGGACCAGTGGGGCGGATCGCTGGAGAACCGCGCGCGCATCGTGCAGTACATCTGCAAGGACATCAAGAAGAAGTGCGGCAAGGGCTTCCCGGTCACCGTCCGCATCAGTGGATCGGAGATGTTCTCCGGCGGCTACGACATCGACTACGGCGTAGAGATCGCCAAGCAGCTGGACGGCTATTGCGACATGATCAACGTGTCCGTGGGCGCCCACGAGGAGGAATCCGTCTTCACCATCACGCATCCCAACATGTTCCTGGAAGACGGCTGCAATGTGCGCTATGCCGCTGAGGTGAAGAAGCACGTGACGCAGTCCAAGGTGGCCACGGTAGGCGCGCTCACCAGCCTGGAGATGATGGAAGAGATCATCGCCAGCGGCAAGGCCGACGTGGTCATGATGGCCCGTCAGCTCATCGCCGATCCGGACACGCCCATCAAGGGCATGACCGGCCATGAGGATGACGTGCGCTGCTGCATGCGTTGCTTCGAGTGCTTCTCGCAGCACTTCACCACGCTGCATGGCAAGTGCGCCATCAATCCGGAGGCCGGCTTCGAACGCGAAGTGAAGTACGAAGAGCCCGAGGCGAAGGTCAAGAAGAAGGTGCTCGTCTGCGGCGGCGGCGTGGGCGGCATGCAGGCAGCGCTCACGGCGGCTGACCGCGGGCATGAGGTCATCCTCTGCGAAAAGGATTCGCAGCTGGGCGGATGCCTGCGCTGTGAGGCGAATGTCCCGTTCAAGGCGAACCTGCAATACTATCTGGATCAGCAGGCACGTCATGTGCAGGAGCATAAGAACATCGATTTGCGCATGAACACGGAGGCAACGCCTGAGCTGGCACGCGAACTGGCACCGGACGTGATCATCGCCGCCTTCGGCTCCGATGCCATCATCCCCACGTTCCTGCCCGGCTATGACGGCGAGAACGTGATGAGCGTGGACGACGCGCTGTTGGATCCCAGCGCTGTGGGGCACAAGGTGGCCATCCTGGGCGGCGGCCTGTCTGGTGTGGAGTGCGGCATCTACCTGGCGAAGCTGGGTCATGATGTGAAAGTGGTGGAGCGGACCACGTCTTTGGGCACGGGCAACAACGTGTTGCATGCCATGGCCATCGACAACGAGCTGGATCACCTGAAGGATTCGTTGGAGGTCCTCTATGGCACCTCTGCCGTTGAGATCACCGAAGATGGCGTGGTCGTGGAGTTCGTGGGCGACAAGTTCGCTCGCCCCGAGCACTGCGAGACCTTGAAGCGTGGCACGCTGCGCTCGGTCATCAGCGCCCATGAGTTCGGTGGCGAACATGAGCCGGGTGAGACGATGCTCTTGGACGTTGATACCGTCGTGTACGCGCTGGGGCAGACACCGCGGTCGGATGCAGCGGATGCGATGGTTGGCATCGCTGAAGAGCTGCATGTCATCGGCGACTGTGCAGCACCGGGCAATGTGTACCAGGCCAATGCACAGGCTTGGACCATCGCCATGGATCTGGGCCGCTACTGATCCAAAGCTCCGGGGGCGCTTTTGCACCCCCGGATCCCTTTAGTGCGCCCCCGCGCGCCATCCCGCATGCCGTTTGGAAGGAGACCCAGTTGGCTGAAGCTGCATCCCGTGCGAGCGGCCAGAGAAGGTTGATCTTGGCGCTGCTCGTATTCGGCACGGCCACGCTCACGTATTCGAACATGGCCTTCGCCAGTCGCGCTATCGAAGCCATGCAGATCTACTCCATGGATCAGATGCAGCTGACGTTCATCTCCACGCTGATGCTATTGCCGGGCGCCTTCTTCAGCGTGGCTTTGGGGAGCTACTTCGACAAGCACGGCGCGAAGGCGCTCCGGTTCGTGGCGGGCGCCATGCTCTGCGTGGCGACGATATTCATGGCTGGGCGCGTCTTCACGGATAACTACTTCGTGCTCTTGGCGCTCACCTTCTTGGGTGGCACGTTCTTCCTGCCTACGCAGGTGCTGCCCGCCAAGATGATCGAGGCATGGTTCCCGCATCGGCAGATGGGGCTTGCCATGGGCATCTATGGAGCGGCCGCGCCTCTGGGCGTCATGGTCGCCTTCGCGGCGGCATCTTTGATCCCCAGCTTGACCGAAGCGCTCGCCTCGTGCGCCATCTGCTATGGCGTGACGGCAGTCTTCTGGTTCTTCTTGGGGCGCATGCCGCAGGGATACTGGTCGAAGGTCGCTGACGCTAAAGACGACGCCGCGCCCCCTGCGGGGGCTGTGGGCGTGGTGATGCGCAGCCGCACCATGTGGCTCATCGTGGCCTGCACGTTCATCGCGGCATCGGCGCCGCTGTTGCTGAACACCTACATGGTGAACGCATACACGGCCAAGGGCTTCGACGTGGTGGCAGCAGGATCCATGGGGGTGCTCTACAACGTCTCGTTGGTGGTCGGCGCCATCATCTCCGGCTCTTTGGCCACGCGCCTCGGCCGGTATAACGGAGTGTGCCTGACCTTCAGCATCTTAGGGGCTGTGGGCACGTTGCTCTCATTCTTGGTGCCGGCATCGGCGCTCACGTATATCTGCCTGTTCCTCGGCGGATTCGGCTGCGCCGCCGCGCTACCCTTTGGGTTCGCGCGCGTGGGGCTCGTTCCGCTCACGGGCGAATTCGGCGTGGAGAACGTGGGCGTCGCTGGCGGCATGAACAACACGGCCATGGGCATCGGTCCCTTCCTGTTCCCCACGGTGGTCGCTTGGGCCTGCGGGGACAACTATCTGGCGGTGTTCATCGTCTTGGCTGTGAGCTTCGCGATCATGGGCATCATCGGCGGCATCCTGATCCCGGAATTGGGGGAGAAGGGCGAGCTGGCGAAGCGATCGCGCGAATCTGCGCTGGAATCAGAGGATCAAAGAGATAGGAACTGACATGGGTAGACTGCAAGGCAAGAATGCGTTGGTAACGGGCGCGGCATCGGGCATCGGCGAAGCGACGGCCCGCCTGTTCGCGAAAGAGGGCGCGCGCGTCCTCATGACGGACCTGAATGAGGAGGCAGGATGCCGCATTCGCGATGAGATCGCTGCGGCAGGCGGGGATGTGCGCTTCTTCGCAGGGAATCTGGTGGATGATGCGCTGCCTGCCGAGCTGAGCGCAATCGTGGATGCGGATTTCGAGGGACGCCTGGACGTTTTGGCGAATTGCGGCGGCATCCTCATCCAGGGCCCCTTCCTGGAGCAGACCGATGATGATCTGGATAAGCTCATGAAGATCAACTTCCGAGGTGCCATTCGCATGATGCGCACATTCATTCCAGGCATGGTGGACAATGGTGGTGGATCTATCATCAACGTGACCTCCATCTCAGCTCAGTGGCCTGAGGTCAACTCATACTTCTATGGAGCGGCGAAGGCGGCTCTGAACGTCACTTCGCGCAACATCGCGAAGGAGTTCGCCAGCAAGGGCGTGCGCGTGAATTGCATCCAGCCTGGTCCGGTGAACACGGGCATGACGCCGCAGGAGGTCAAGGATAACCCTGAGCTGATGCGCGGGCTCTTGGACCACTTCTGCATGCTGGGACGCATGGGCAAGCCGGAAGACATCGCTTATGGTGCGCTGTACCTGGCCTCGGACGAGTCGTCTTGGGTCACGGGGACGGATCTGGTCATCGACGGCGGCGCCTGCATCAGCAATTGATCCCACAGTGAGAGGGGGAGGATCATGAGCGGTGAAGGATATGCCGACCACGTGGTCCAGTATGCGCCGGATTATTCGCTCTGCACCGGTTGCGAGACCTGTGCCATTCTCTGCGGCCTTACCCATTTCGAGGTGACGGGGCCGCATGTGAGCGGCATCCATGTGAATCTGGGGACGCGTGACTGCATCCATCACATAGAGGTGTGCCAGCAGTGCCTGGATCGCCCTTGCTACGAGGCGTGTCCCAAGAAGGACGAGGCTATGTGCTTCGATGAGGATACGGGCGTCACCTACGTCAACCAGGAGCATTGCATCGGGTGCGGCATGTGCATGAAGGCATGTCGGTTCGAGCCGTCGCGCATCACGCTCAGGCGCGCTGAGAAGCGCAAGGGTTGGCGTGCGGTGAAGTGCGACCTGTGCCGCGACAAAGAGGGCATGCCCACGTGCATCACCCATTGTCCGGTGCGCTGCATCGGTTTGGCATCAGATTCCGTGCCTGTGGAAGCGGGAATGCATCCCGCAATTCCGAACGCGCTCTAGCAAGGAGGTGCATCATGCCGAATTACACGCTGGATGACATCCGCAACCACGAGGGCAACGATCAGCACCTGCTTGGCTATAGCGGCAAGATCATCCGCATCAACCTCACCACGCGGGATGTCTCCTTCGTGGATACGTATCAGTACGTGCCGAAATACGTGGGCGGCCGCATGGTGATCAACCGCATCTTCTGGGATGAGGTGGAGCCAGGGACGGGTGCTTTCGACGAGGGCAACAAGTTCATCTACATGACCGGCCCCACCACGGGCACGGGCATTCCTGCGGGAGGCCGAAGCGCTGCATGCGCTATCGGTGCCGCCAATAGCCCAGAACAATATGCATGGGGCAACATCGGCGGCTGGTTCGCTACAGAGCTGAAGTATGCGGGCTATGATGGGCTCATCGTGGAGGGTAAGGCAGCCGATCCGGTCTACATCCACATCGAAGATGACACCATAGAGGTGTTGCCTGCTGATGATCTCTGGGGTCTGCGCGTGCACGAAGCGCAGGCAGCTTTGGAGGAGCGCTATGGCCATGATGCGAAATCCATGGTCATCGGTCCTGCAGGAGAGAATCTGGTGCGCATCGCCTCCATCACGACAGGCAATGATTGCGTCTTCGCCAAAGGTGGCTTCGGTGCGGTCTGGGGCTCCAAGAAGCTCAAGGCCATCACGGTGCGTGGATCGGGCGTGATAGCGCCAGCCGACATGGAAAGGCTGATGTATCTGCGCTATCACATGAACAACCCGGGCATGCGGCCGTCTCCCGTGCTCCACATGACGGAGATCGGCGTTCCGGGGGCTGAGTTCCCGGTGGAATATGACCGCGGCAACGTGGCATGCAGCCCTGGGTGCAATCAGCATTGCAATGCGCTTTTGATGAATGGCAGGTCGGCCTTCAGCGATGAGCGCGTGAACCACATCGAGAAGTGCGTGAGCATCTGCACCTTCGACTACCGCTCTGACATCCCCACCACGGTGGGCATGTTCTGGCCTACGAAAGAGAACTACTGCGCGCCTTGCAAGCTGCTCTCCCGAGAGTTCCCGGAACCGGACTTTTCGGATCCGAACTTCGAAGGACAGGGGCAGCCCTTGGCTCCGGATATCTTGGATTTCTGGGGGCCGGATTATGATCGCGGTACCATCGTGAACGATCTGTGCAACGAATACGGCATCGACAAGTGGGAGATCATCATCTGGATGATGCCCTGGCTTGCCATGTGCAAGGCAGAAGGCCTTTTCGACGGCATGGATCTGGGGTGTGAAGCGCCCATCGATGTTGAGAGCGAAGCGTTCTTGCGCGAGTTCATCACGAATCTGGTGTATCGGCGCACAGACGTGGGCAACATCTTTGCCGAGGGCATGGCGCGGGCCATTCGCACGCTGGGCTATGAGACGTTCAGCGAGACCATCTACCATGGCCGCTATTCGCAGATGCTGGACGGCAAGCGCATCGACTTGCCCGTCTCTCTGGAAGCGGCATGGGGGCAGAGCGTGCACTGGCAAGGGCGCGGCTTCGAAGGCGCCATAGAAAAGCCCACGTGGCTGGCCATGAGCCTGATCAACATGGTGTCCACGCGCGATGCCCAGACCGTGGAGCATTTCCACGCCAAGTACGATTATCACGATGAAGCCGTGGCGGATCCGTACCACTGTCCGCATACCATCGACGCCATCATGCATACGCAGAATGCCGCTGAGATCAAGGACTCGGTGATGAGCTGCGAATGGCAGAGCCCAGATCTGTGGTGGCCTACCATGGAAGCAGAGATGTATGCCGCGGCTACGGGCTACCCCATGACGGAGCAGGAACTGGATGAGGCGGCATGCCGCTCCAAGCTTCTCTTCCGGGCCATCCTCATTCGCGATCATGGGCGTTGCCGACGTCAAGAGATAGAGTCCATCTGGCGCATCCTCTGCGTGCCGGACTCCAATGATGAGGTGGCCGATTGGGAGAGCTGGAACGAGATGGTGGACCTATATTACGAAGCGCGCGGCTGGGATTTGGAGACTGGCTGGCCGTATCGCGAAACGTATGAGCGCTATGGGCTAGCGGATGTGGCCGATGAGATGGAGCGCCGCGGCCTTGTGCCCAAGCGTCCTTCAGAACGCTGGCACGACTACGGAGAACCGCCTAGCGTGCTGTTCGCGGAGAACCGGAAACGGGAAGAGCAGCTCGCATGATGTGAGCGCACAGGCGCTCAAGGCAGGAGACAGCATGGAGAACGGAAAGCATCCTTGGCAGCAGAAGCCTCAACCCATCACCGATGTGGTGGCAGAGGAGACGTGCGACATCGTGGTCATCGGCGCAGGCATCTCTGGCGTGGTGGCAACGCAGTCCGCTGCGGAGGCAGGGGCAGACGTCATCTGCGTGGAGAAGTTCGGCGGATTCACGGCCCATGGCACGGACATTTGCGGCGTCAACACGAAGGTGCACGAGCGCTACGGGATCCACATCGATCCCATCAAGGCAGCGCGTCTCATCTACGCGTGGGGTCAGCAGCAATCCAACTATGACCTCATCCGCACCTATACCGAACGTTCCGGCGAGATGCTGGATCACTACATAGATATGATGGAGGACGCGGGATACACCGTGAAGGTCAATGACGAGATGACCGCACGGACCGATTGGGACACGCTGGATGACCGCTACCAGATGTTCCGTTCGCCTCATCTGTTCGAGGTGCCTGAAGGCAGCAGCCTGAAGAAGGTCATGTGGAATGCGGCGTATCTGGTGCGCACGGTCATGGCCTCTGCCGAGGCGCTTGGTGCGCGCTTCTGGTTCAACACCGAAGCGGTGCAGCTCATCCGCGAGGGCGACCGCGTGACGGGCGTCATCGTGAAGGATGCGGATGGCTACAAGCGCATCTGTGCGCGCAAGGGCGTCATCTTGGCTACGGGCGGCATCACGGACAATCAAGAGATGCTGGAGTGCTTCTGTCCCATCGCGCTGCGCGCTGACAAGAATGACAACTTCCCGCCCGGTGGCAACATGGGCGACGGCATCGTGATGGGTGCGCAGATCGGCGCAGCCCTTTCGCGCGTGAATCCAGCACCGGTCATCCATCCCGTGAGCTTCACCGTGTTGGCTCCTGGCTTCAACTCAAGCTGGTTGATGATCAACCGCGACGGCAAGCGCTTCTGCAATGAGACAGCTTATGAGCCGTGCATCACGAATGCGCGCATGAACGCGCCAGGGAATGTGGCCTGGGCCGTGTGGGATAGCCATTTCGACGAGAACTTCAAGCGCCAAGAGCCAGCGAAGTACGCGCGCCTGAACGAGAGCGTCACCGACGGCGTACAGAAGGCGGTGGACGAGGGCGATTACGTGATGGCCGATACCCTGGAAGAGCTTGCTCAGAAGATAGGCGTTCCGCCTGAGAACCTGGTGAAGACGGTCGAACGCTACAACCAGCTGGTGGAAGCGGGGGAGGATACGGACTTCGGCGTGCCGGAGCGCTTCCTATCCCCGGTGAAGGATGCCCCGTTCTATGCCAGCACCATCAGCGCATGGCTGCTCTGCGTGCCCTATGGCCTGCATGTGGATGCGCATTCACAGGTGTGCGACGAGGATGATGATCCCATTGGCGGCTTGTACGCTGTCGGCAACGTGCAAGGGGATTTCTTCGCGAATTCCTATCCGGTCACGTTGCCTGGTTCGAACCATGGGCGCTCTGTTACGTTCGGGCGCTTGGTGGGCCAGTCGCTGGCCCAGGACGAGTATCTGGACGGCACACCTATCACCCGCTGACCTTCATAGGCGCTGTATCAGGACGGAGGAAGTCTGTATCAGGGGGACGGAGGAGTGATACGTCCGGAGGACGTATCACTCCTCCGTCCCCCTGATACAGACTTCCTCCGTCCCTTCGTTCTATACCACCTGCATGAGACCGCCGTCATGCACCTGAACGGTGCCGGTGATATGGGCTCCGGCCGGAGAGGTGAGGAAGATGCAATGCGCGCCCAATTCGATGGTTTCGCCGAAGCGATGCATGGGCATATTCTTCGTGGCGTTCTCCAGCATCTCCGGGCTCATCTGCGCATCCAGCTCTGAATGGAACGGGCCTGGTGCGATGTTGTTGACGCGGATCCCGTAGCTCCCTAATTCGATGGCCAGGTAGCGCATGAAGTTGTCCAGCCCGGCCTTTGCTGCGTAATACGGCGGATTCGCATGGGTGAGCGCGTCGCTTACGCGCTGGCCTCCGATGGATGAGATGTTGATGATGCTGCCGCCCTTACCCGCATCGATCATGGGCTTTGCGAACACATGCACCATATTGGCTACGCCATTCAGGTCCGTGTCGATGACGCGACGCCATTCGGTGAGGCCATCATCTTCCAAGATGGATGTGGTGGTGGCCACGCCAGCGTTATTGACCAGGACATCGATGGAGCCCAGCTTGTCCAGCACGATCTCCTTGGCTGCCTCTACGCTGGAGAGGTCGGACACATCGCAGGGCACCGCGAAGCAAGCGACACCGTAGCGGCTGGCAAGATCTTCCGCCACCGATTCCGCCTTCTGCACGTTGCGTGCCAGAAGGGCCACGTTCGCACCTGATTGGGCATAAGCTGTGGCGATGCCCAGTCCGATGCCGCGGTAGCCGCCGGTGATGACGACGTTCTGCCCCTTCACGGAGAAGGCGCCATCCATGCTCTCTATTGCCGGTGTGATGAATGCCATGTCTTCGCTCCTTTGCTCCCAAGGCCCTGATCGTTCTACGTTACTGCATGAAGCCGTGATGCAGCCTTGGCTTTGCTGTTCGCGTGTGAAGTTCTTGTCTCTAAGTAAGGTCTCATTCTTGAGACGAGCATTAATGCGAGCGTATCAGGGGGACGGAGGAGTGAGACATCCGCAGGATGTCTCACTCC
>CANODU010000025.1 GCA_947565185.1 uncultured Eggerthellaceae bacterium
CTCCTCATAGGAGAAGGACACGCCTTGGAATGCTATGGCAGGACAGGTTTGCATGGAGAGGTCATTGTAGTGGATGATGCGCGTGCAGGATCTTGGCCGGTGGAATGCGCATCAAGGCAGGATGCGGGTTTGCATGCGCGTAACATGCGAAATGCGCATCAAGGTCGGATGCGCATCTACGGGACGTATTCTGGTTTACCTGTCCGCGGTGTGCGGGATGCGCATCTACGGGACGCATCCGAATCCGTCAGGCGAAGCGGTACAAGTCCTTCGTAGCCTCTTGGAACTTCGCATAAGCGCGTTCGGCCAAGGCCTCATCTTCCACCAATTCGAAGCTCTCGGGGATGCCCTCATCGTCGGTCTCCAGCACCTCCAGCACGATGACCTCCCCGGATGAGAGCGCCGGATGATCCTCATCCACCGGGAAGAAGAATCCGTATGCGCGCTCATCCAGAAGGACGATCCCTAAGAACTCCAGATTCACCGTATCCCCAGATTCATCCTGGAAGACCAGCGTCACGCCTTCTTCCGCAGGGGGGCAGAAGTCGGGGTGCCGTCCTTCGCGGACGCCGTTCGCTGCGTCCGTCATCAGCTGCTCCCCTTCTTCTTGCCGCTCTTATCCGGCCGGCGCACATCCTTCGGGCCCTTCTTGTTCTTGCTGGTGGGAAGCCCGTAGTGATTGCGGGATTGCTTATGGTCGCTCTTGGGCGCCTCAGCCTCTGCGGCCGCGGTTGCTGCTTGACCGGCATCCGCTGTTGCGCCCTTCGCTGCATCGCGCTCTGCCGCAGCCTGCGCCTTCTTGTCCGCTTCGATGCGCGCCAGGGGCACTTGCACGATGCCGGTGGTATAAGCCGCATCGAAGGAGAAGATACCGATCTCAGGACCGTACTTCTTCGCCAGCTTCGCGTAGCGCTTCTCACGCGTCTTCCACATGCTGTAGAGCGGCGTTGCTACGGCGATGGACGAATAGGAGCCCGCTACCAGGCCGATGACCATGGCGAAGGCGAAATCCTTGAGCGTCTCGCCGCCGAAGAGCAGCATGGCCAGCACAGGCACGAGGGAGGTGAGCGTGGTGTTGATGGTGCGCACGAACACCTGGTTCATGGAGTGGTTGGCCATGGTCATGAACGTGCAGCGGATGTTCTCTGCCTTCATGTTGTCATTGATGCGGTGGAACACGACCACGGTGTCATAGAGCGAATAGCCCAAGATGGTGAGCAAGGCCGCGATGGTATTCGGGTTGACCTCGCGCCCCATCAACGCGTAGATGCCCATGACCAGAATAAGGTCGTGCAAGAGCGCCACCACGGCGATGACGCCCATCTTGTATTCGAACCGGATGCCGATATAGATGATGATGAGCACCAATGACACGAAGAACGCCAAGAGCGATGACTGGATGACGCTGGTGCCCCAGTCCGGACCGATGGTGTCCACGCCCACGTCTTGGCTGGCGATGCCCAGCTTCTCGGCCACATCGTTCGCCTTCGTGGTCATGTCAGATGCATCCGCATTCGCCGTGCGCACGAGGAAGCCATTCTCGCCATTGGTCACCGTGGTCTGGATGGATACATCCGTCTCCCCCACCTCGTCGAAGGCGGAGCGCAGCTCATCGGTGGTCACATCCCCTGAATTCGTGTATGTGATGGACGAGCCGCCCACGAATTCGATGCCGAAGTTGAAGCCCTTGAAGCCCATGACAGCCAAGCAGGCCACCATGGCTACCGCAGCGATGGACAGGAAGATCTTGCGAACGCCCAAGAAGTTGATGTCACGCTTGATGAAGCGGCCTTTGATCTTGCGCGCCGCATCCACCATGACGGACTGTCCCTGTTCGAGCCCGTCGCGCTCCTCCACTACTTCCAGAGACTCCTCCGGGTTCATCTGCTCGGCGGTCTCAGCCTCAGCCACGGACACGCCTTCAGCCTGAGCGATCTCTTCATAGCCCGCTGCTGCCAGCTGACAATCCTTGACGCCCCAGAATCCGGGGTGCTTGGCTATAGAGCGGGGAGCCAAGAGGCGGATGAGCGGCGCCTTGAAGAGCAGCATCATGGCAACGTCGCAGAAGATGCCCAAAGACAGCGTGAGACCGAAGCCCTTGACGCCGGCGCTTGCCAGGAAGAAGAGGCAGAGCGCAGAGACCAGCGTGACCGAGTCCGCGTCGATGGACGTGAGGATAGCGTGCTTGACGCCCGATTGGCTGGCCGCGCGCACGCTCTTGCCCATGCGGATCTCCTCGCGGAAGCGTTCCACCGTGAGGATGGACGAGTCAGCGGCCATGCCGATGGTGAGCACGATGCCCGCAATGCCCGCCAGCGACAGGCTGAACAACCCGAAGGCAGAGAGTGCCGCCAAGATGCCCAGGTAGATGATGGCGAACACGAGCATGGCGCTGGCCGTGATGATGCCCAGGCCCTTGTAGAAGAACAGAAGGTACAGCATGACCAAAGCCAGGCCGATGAGCACGACGATGAGGCCCGCATACAGCGCCTCTTGGCCAAGCGTAGGACCGACCACCTGGCTGGTGGAGAATTCGAAGTTCACGGGAAGCGAGCCGCTTTCCAATACCGCCTGGAACGCCTTCGCCTCATCCGCTGAATAGTTGCCCGTGATGGACACGTTGCCATCAGAGATGATGGCCTGCACCGCCGGTGCGCTCTCCACGTTGTTGTCCAACAGGATGACGATCTGCCCCTTGGTGACCACCAGGTCGCGCGTAGCCTCTGCGAAGGCGTCCGTAGCCGCCTGGTCAAGGTCAAGGTTCACGGCGTAGTAAGCGCTCGTCTGGCTCGCACGGTCCACCGTCACGCGCTCAAGGCTGTCGCCGGTGAACATGGTGGTGTAAGTGCTGGGGTCCACCTTCAGTTCCTTGCCCTCTTCAGCGGGGAAGGAGTAACCGAAATCATCCTTGATGGTGGCGAAGTCACCATAGTTGCCGTTCTGGATGTCCTGCACGACAGCATCATCCGTAAAAGAATCAAGGCGGGCGAACGCCAACTGGCCCGTGGATCCGATGGTCTCCAGCGCCTGTTCGGCATCCTCAAGGCCCGGGATCTGCACCAGGATCTGGTCCGTGCCCTGCACCTGCACCGTTGCCTCCGACGCACCCAACGCGTTCACGCGGTTCTCGATGATGGTGCGCGCTTGCTCCATGTCCTCAGGCGTGACCTCTTGACCCTCATCCGGGTTCGCCGAGAGCACCACCGAAAGGCCGCCGCGGATATCCAAGCCTTGCGTGATCTTATCTTGCGGTGGGGTGAACAAGATGATGGAGCCCAAGATGAGCAGGATGGAGATGATCAAGAGCCAGATATTGCGCCGATCCTTCGTACGCGTCGGCTTCTTCTTCGCACGCTCAAGTGCCATAGGACGCATGCTCCTTTGTGATTGTTGTTCGCGTTCGAGCAATAACTTCGATATTCTGACACACTTAGGTCTCAGTAATCCTTGGAAGCTGGCGAATCCAACCAAGTCTGCAGAAAGTCATCGTAAACGCCCGCAAGCACCGCCGCACGCGCGCGACGCATGAGATCCAGCAGATAGTGCAGGTTGTGGATGGTGAGCAAGATGCCGCCCAGCATCTCATCCTGCTTGATCAGATGGCGCAGATAGGCGCGGGTGAAGTGCGTGCAGGTATAGCATCCACAGGTGAGATCCAACGGGGTAAAGTCGCGAGTGAACTTGGCATTGCGCATGTTCATGCGTCCCGTGCTGGAGAACGCCGTCCCCATGCGAGCCGTGCGCGTGGGCAGCACGCAGTCGAACATGTCCACGCCCTCTCCCACCGCGCGCACGAGCGTGGTGGGATTGCCCACGCCCATGAGATAGCGCGGCCGATCCTCCGGCAGCGCGCGGGCCACAGACCCCAGCGTCTCGAACATCACCTCATGGCTCTCGCCCACCGAATACCCGCCGATGCCGAACCCGCCGAAGCGCCTGCCTCCTGCTTCGACCGATGCGCTCTCTATCTCAAGGAGGCGCCGAACGCTCTCAAGGCGCAGATCCTGATGCATGCCCCCCTGCACGATGCCGAAGAGGGTCTGGTCCGGACGCGTATGCGCAGCAAGGCATCGCTTCGCCCAGGCAGCCGAAAGGTCCACCGCACGCTCCACGAACGCGCGCTCAGCCGGATAGGGCGCGCACTGATCCAGCTGCATGGCGATGTCCGCACCGATGAGCTCTTGGATCCGCATGTTCTCTTCCGGCGTCCAGAACACGCGCGCACCGTCATAGATGCTCTTGAACTCCACGCCGTCATCGGTCAGCTTCACCGTGTCCGCCAAGCTGAAGATCTGGAAGCCACCGGAATCCGTGAGCATGGGCCCGGGATAATCCATGAACGCATGCACGCCACCAGCATCCGCCACCACCTCTGCCCCCGGGCGCATGGCCAGGTGATACGCGTTCGCCAACACTACCTGCGCTCCCAGCTCCTTGAGCCGGTCAGGCGTAATGCCCTTCACCGTGGCATGCGTGCCCACGGGCATGAACATGGGCGTCTGAAAATCCCCATGCGCCGTGACATAGGTGAGCGCACGAGCATGGCCGCTTCGCGCGTCTATGCGGCAATCGAAGAGCGCCATGGGCTATTGGAGTCCCCAAGCCGGATCCGCGCAAGCGGGAAGCGCATCAGCCCACGCTTCGAAGTCAGCCATGCAGCCATGCTTCACGCTCTCCAGATCGAACCCCACCGGATCCAAGAGGTGGTCCGTCACCAGATACCCATCAGCGCCCAGATCGAGGAACGCCATGTCCTCTAGCGTGTTGTTGCCCACCATGAGCACATCTTCGCCAGTCACTCCCAGCGCTGCCAGGTTCTCCGCGTAATAGGCATGCTTCGGCTTCACCGAATGCGAGTTCTCATAGCTGGTGATGCGCGCGAACCGCGCCGGATCGACGCCGGCCCACGCTAAGCGATGCTCTACGGCGCGACGCGGGAAGAAGGGCATCGTGGTCAACACCAGCGGGTAGCCCTTGTCTGCCAGCGCATCCACCACACGCGCACTGGCCGGATTCGGCTGAACGCCATCCCCGACATGCGGGAAATCCACATCGTAGAACTCATCCGCCAGCGCATGCATCCTCATGCGCGCTGCCTCATCCAGCACCTCATGCGCTGCCGCCTCATAGGCCGGGAAGAAAGCGCTCCAGAACGCCTCTTCGTTCGTACGCTCATCATCGTGGTGCGCCATCGCCTCCGTACCCGTCTTGAGCGCTGCCATGAATGCCGCGGCATCCAGCCCCTGTTCGCCCATGTAAGCAGTGATGCGCTTGAAATACGCCGCAAGGAAATCGTCCATATCCATGGGCAGCAGCGTCCCATCCAGGTCAAAGCAGATCGCGCGGTATGAGCGTGGAACGTTAGTCACGGGATCCCTCCGTCATCGAAGCCATTCTCTTGGCGTGCTAGTATAGCGCGCATGCTGCCGTCAGGATCCATATTCCAGCCCGAGGAGGCGCCGAACAGGCTGCTCTTGCACGTGTGCTGCGGGCCTTGCTCCACCGCCCCTCTGCGCACGTTAGCAGAGCGCGGTTGCGCCGTGCAGATCCACTACGCCAATGCGAACATAGCGCCACGGGAAGAATACGAGCACAGGCGAGATACAGCGCGCGCCTATGCTGAGCGTGTGAGCGTGCCATTCGCAGAAGGCGCGTACGAACCTGAGCGCTGGGCGAAGGCCATGGCGAATCTGCCGGATGGTGCATGCACATCCTCAGATGGGATGACGCCACCACCAGAACGGTGTCGTGCATGCTACCGCCTTCGCTTTCGGGAATCCGCAGCCTATGCCAAAAGGCATGGCTTCGACGCACTGGGAACCACGCTCTCGGTGAGCCCCTATCAATACACGGACATCATCCGCGAAGAGCTTGAGCGCGCGTGCGAAGAGGCGGGCATCCGCGCGTTCTTTGAAGATTATTCCCCGCTCTATCCGGAAACGGTGAGCATGTCGAAAGAGGCAGAGCTCTACCGACAGGACTATTGCGGGTGCCTGCCTTCCAAAGCCGAGGCCGATAGAGGACGCGCCTTCCGAGCCCGCGAACGCGCGGCGAAGAAAGCTGCACGGGCTGCCGCGCAGGAAGCAGAGGAAGCTGCTTTAGAAGAGCGTCGCCGCGAACAGGCAGCCTACGATGCGAAGCAAGCGAAGAAGCGCGCCATCAAAGATGCCCTGCGTCATGAGCGTATCAGGGGGACGGAGGAAGTCTGTATCAGGGGGACGGAGGAGTGATACGCCCGGAGGGCGTATCACTCCTCCGTCCCCCTGATACAGACTTCCTCCGTCCCCCTGATACAGACTTCAGCTTTACAATATGCCCATGAAGACAGCTGATTTCGACTACTCGCTCCCGCCGGAGCTGATCGCCCAGACGCCGCATATCCCTCGCGACGAGTGCCGCATGTTGGTACTCCACCGCTCCACTGGACGCATGGAAGACCGCATCTTCCGAAACATCCTGGACTACCTAGAGCCAGGCGATGTGCTGGTGGCGAACGAGACGCGCGTGCTCCCGGCTCGCTTGCTGGGACAGAAGCGCGACACAGGCGGCGCCGCGGAAGTACTGCTGCTTCGTGAGGCCCAAGGACCTGAGCCGCGCACGAACAAGGTGGCGTTCTGGGAGGCGCTCGTGCGACCCGGGAAGCGCCTGAAGCCAGGAAGCGGGGCCGTGGTCGACTTCGCCGATGCAACGGGCGCCGTCGTGCTTTCTGCCGAAGTGGTGGACTGGGCGCCCGGCGCCCAGCGGGGCGAGCGCATGGTGCGCTTGAGCACGGATCTTCCTTCGCTGGATGAAGCGCTTCATGCAGCCGGTCGCACGCCGCTGCCGCCCTACATCCAAGGCTATGCCGGAGATGATGAGCTCTATCAGACCGTCTACGCGCGCCGCGAATCCTCAGCGGCTGCACCCACGGCCGGGCTGCACTTCACGCCTGAGCTGATCGAAGCCTGCAAGGATCGAAGCATCGGCTGGGAGACGGTGGAGCTTGAGGTGGGCTTGGACACGTTCCGCATCGTGGATGAAGAGGATGCCGAAGACCACGCCATGCATACCGAGCGCTATACCGTACCTGACGCTACGGTGCATGCCATCAAGCGCGCGAAAGCTGCCGGCGGCCGTGTCATCGCCGTGGGCACCACGAGCGTCCGCTCGCTCGAGAGCGCGTGCCGTACAGCCGATGGCGCCTTCGAAGGACTGCAAGCAAAGGAGCGCGCCGCCACCAGCTTGTTCTTGCTCCCGGGGAGCACCTTCCACGTGGTGGATGCCCTGATCACGAACTTCCACGTTCCGCGGTCCACGCTCATGATGCTGGTATCCGCCTTTGCCACGCGCGACCAGATCATGGCCGCCTACGCCCATGCCATCGCCGAGCGCTATCGGATGCTGTCCTTCGGCGACGCCATGCTGATCCTCTAGAAAAAAAAATGACCCCTCCTTGCGGAGAGGCCATTTTGGTCTCGTGGATTGAATCTGCTGCTACAGCTTGCAAACGTTGCTGGCCTGCAGCTTGCCATTCTGGCCAGTGGTGATGTCAAAGGAAACCGCAGCTCCCTCATCCAGCGTCTTGAACCCATCCATCTGGATCTCCGAGAAGTGAACGAAGAGATCTTCGCCATCAGGCTGAGAGATGAATCCGTAGCCCTTCTCCGGGTTGAACCACTTGACTGTACCTTCCGCCATGCTAAATCCTCTTTCCTAAAGCCCCGCTTTCCGTGCGGGACCTCAAAAACCGATGCTCAAGACATCATCCACGCATCTTGAGCATGCCCCATGCATACGGAGCATGAGACACTATACGCCATCTACTCAACAAAACCGCGCGGATTTTCCCCGTTCCTGCAAAACATCCGAAGCCGTTGCCAAACTGATACCTTCGAAAGCATACCCTGCTGCAACAGTGCCAAAAAGGGCCTAGCCCTCCTGCTCTTCAGCGTATTCAGCCATGGCGTCTAAGGCTGCTTGGCCGGCTTCAGCCGCCGTACCATCCATGTCTGTGATGTCATGCCCATACGCCTCTGCAATGGCTAGCGCCTGCTGACGGCGCAGAAGCGCCTTCTCCGCTTGCCCTGCCTCATCCAGATAGGCAGACGCCAACATGACGGTGCGCGCCACATATTCCGAAACGCGCGGATCCGTACCCGTGACCTGCATGATCTGCGCGATGGATTCCGGCGCAAGGGCCAAGAACGCTTCGCCATCTATGGCTACGGCGTTGCCCACCGCTTCATCCAGCATCTCCGCAGACTCTTCGGGAGAGCGCTTGTTCTGACCCGTGAGGATGGTGCGCGTGATAGCGGATGCCAACTCGGTCAGCATCCGCACGATGTAATCCTGATGCAGCATGAAACGTCCTTCTGACGAATGAGCGCTTACAGAAGGCGCAGGTCCACTTCCTTCAACTGGCGAGCCGTGACCTCAGAGGGCGCACCCGTCATGGGATCAGCCGCGCTGGAGGTCTTCGGGAATGCGATGACGTCGCGGATGGAATCCTTGCCAGCCAAGAGCATGACCAAGCGATCAAGCCCCAATGCGATGCCACCATGTGGCGGCGTGCCCAACGACAGCGCTTGGATGATGTGGCCGAACTTCGCATCGATATCCTCATCCGTGAGTCCTAGCACGCGCAGCACGCGGCGCTGCTCTTCGGGATCATGGATGCGGATGGAGCCGCCGCCCATCTCGTAGCCATCCATGACCACGTCATAGGCGTAGCTGCCTGCTGCCAATGGATCATCTTCGAAGGAATCCACATCACCGTCGCAGATCTTGCTGAAGGGATGATGCTCGGCAGCATATTTCTTCTCATCCTCGTCGTACTTGAACATGGGGAAGTCCACCACCCACAGAAGCGCATGCCCCTCGCGCGGGATGTTCAACGCATCGGCCATATGCAAGCGCAGCGCTGAGAGCACCGCATTCGCCACAGCCGGCTCATCGGCGGCGAACAAGAGCAGATCTCCCGGCTCCACGTCCATCTCAGCTTTGAGCGCCGCCCATTCCTCATCAGTGAAGAACTTCTTGATGGGGCTCTTCTCTTCGCCAGATGTGGTGAATGCCACCCAGGCCATGCCCTTCGCGCCATTCGCCTCGGCGATGGAAGCCAGCTTCTCCACATCTCCGCGGCTCCAGTCACCCGCGCCCTTCGCGTTGATGGCCTTGACCACGCCACCGGCCTGCGCAACGCTGGCGAACACCTTGAAGCCAGTGTCGCGCACGATGTCCGTGATGTCATGCAGCAGCATGTCGAAGCGGATATCAGGACGATCGCACCCATACTTGTCCATGGCTTCCGCATAGGGCATGCGCTGAAGCGGGATGGGCAGATCCAGCCCTACCGCTGCGAACACCTCATGCAGCACGCCTTCCATCATGGTCATGACGTCGTCTTCGGTGACGAAGGACATCTCGATGTCCACCTGCGTGAATTCCGGCTGCCGATCCGCGCGCAGGTCCTCGTCGCGGAAACAGCGGGCTATCTGGAAATAGCGCTCTATGCCACCGGCCATCAGCATCTGCTTGAACTGCTGAGGGCTTTGCGGCAGCGCGTAGAACTTGCCCGGATTCGGGCGAGACGGAACGATGTAGTCACGCGCGCCTTCCGGCGTGGAGTTCGCCAAGATCGGCGTCTCCACCTCAAGGAAGCCACGCTCGTCCAGCGCCCGACGCAGAGCTTGCATGACCGTGTGCCGCAGGTACAGATTGGCATACATCTCCGGGCGGCGCAGATCCAGGTAGCGCCATTTCATGCGCGTGGTCTCATCGGTCTCGATGCCGTCTTCGATGGCGAAGGGAGGCGTCACCGACTTGTTCAGCACCTGGATGCTGCTGGCCAGTACCTCGATCTGGCCCGTGGCCATGTCAGGATTCACCGCATCCTCCGCGCGCAGCCGCACGCGGCCTTCCACCATGAGCACGTCTTCGCGACCCACGTGTTCTGCCTTGGCGAAGTCATCAGCGTTCACGCAATCTGGATCCACCACGATCTGCGTGTATCCCGTGCGGTCGCGCAGGTCGATGAAGATGAGGCCGCCATGGTCGCGGTTGTGCCATGCCCACCCTGTGAGCGTGACCTCGCGCCCGTCATCTGCGGCGCGCAACTGGCCACACGTGGCAGTGTGCATGCTGTATTCGTTGATGAGATCAGCCATCGTATGTGAGTCCCTTCGAAGATGCGTGCGAAACCGCCCTATTGTACGCCAATGAACGAGTGCGTATGAGTGTATCAGGGGGACGGAGGCGTGAGACGCGCTACGCGCATCTCACGCCTCCGTCCCCCTGATACACTCACGAAATGAGGTTCTTGGCGCGTCTGACGACGCGCATTCATTCGTGCCGGCAGTTGCCGGCACCCACGAGACCGGGTGAAACCCGTCCTTCGGAATTGCCGGCACCCACGAAGTCTGTATCCGACCCTTCGTAGATGACGCGTAAGCGGCATCTAACCGGGCACAAGCCCGGTTAGGCCGTTCGGGCCGTGGTCTTCGGCCCGTAAGGCCGTCATCAAAAGAGGCATTGCAAAGCAATGCCGACACACTATGAACAGGCAGCACGCGCTTATAGGCGGTTCGCGATCTCCCCGGCTACGACATCCTTGGCAATGAGCTCTTCTTCATGGGTGTGCATGTTGCGGATGCGCACCTGACCTTCCCGCAGCTCATCGGGGCCCAAGATGACCACCAGCTCCGCTCTCAGCTTGTCAGCCAGCTTGAACTGGCTCTTGAGCGACCGCCCTTGGTGGTCCTCTTCCGCTTGGATGCCCGCATCGCGCAAGAGCTGCGTGAGCGCGAAGGCATCCGTGCGCACCTCATCAGCCACGCTGGCCACGAAGACCTGGCAAGAACGCGCCTCCGGGAATACATGTCCCACATCTTCCAGCACGTTCGCACAGCGTTCGAATCCGAGTGCGAACCCGAACCCAGGCGTTGGGCGACCGCCCACCTCTTCAGCCAGCTTGTCATAGCGTCCGCCGCCACCGATGGCGTTCTGCGCTTTGTCAGAGCCTGCCACCTGCACTTCGAAGACCGTGCGCGTGTAATAGTCCAACCCGCGCACGAGCCGCGAGTCCTCCACGAAGGATATCCCTGCCAGTTCCAGAAGCTCTTTCACGCGCCCATAGTGCTCAGCGCATTCCTCGCACAGGTAGTCGCTGATCTTCGGAGCGTCCTCCATGATGCGCGCGCACGCTTCGTTCTTGCAATCGAAGGCGCGCAAGGGGTTCATCTCCATGCGCTCCTTGCACGTAGCGCACAGAGCATCTTCATGGCTGCGCATGTAGCTGAGCACCGCTTCGCGATAAGCGGGCCGGCACGCTTCGCAGCCCATGGAGTTCACGAGCAGCGTCATGGATTCGCGCGGGATGCCCACTTCCGCGAAGAAGCGCATGAGCATGATGATGCCCTCGGCGTCTATGGTGGGATCATCTGCCCCCAGACATTCGATGCCCACCTGGTTGAATTCTCGCTGCCGCCCATGCTGGGGCCGCTCGGCGCGAAACATCTGGCCTGCATACATGAGCTTGGCCGGAGGCGCCCCCTGCGGCACCAGATCATGCTGCACGCATGCGCGCACCACGCCCGCCGTGCCCTCAGGACGCAAGGACAACCGGCTCTTGCTGGCCAGCTTCTCTCCCGCCAAGAGCTTCGTCAGGTTCGCGCCGGAGATGGCCGTGAACATCTCCTTGCTGACCACGTCAGTGGCCTCCCCGATGCCGCGCACGAAGAGCTCCGTCCGCTCGATGACGGGCGTTTCCACGGATACATAGCCGTAGCGTCCGAAGACGCTGCGTGCTGTGGCTTTGAACTGTTCCCAAAAGAGCTTCCGATCAGAAAGCATGTCATAGGTGCCCTCGGGCGCGTTGATGGCCATTACAGACGCTCCACCACAAGGCTACCCATGCGCGCCGTGCCCACGGTCTTATCTGCCGGCGTATCCGCATCAGCGATGTCCCCGGTACGCCAACCCGCGTCGAGCACCTCCGTCACGGCGCGACGGATGTCGTCAGCGCCTTCTTGCATGGCGAAGCTATAGCGCAGCATCATCTCAACGGAGAGGATCTGCGCCAGCGGATTCGCGATGCCGCGCCCAGCGATGTCAGGTGCGCTCCCATGACTGGGCTCATAGAGCGCCGTGCCATCACCCAGGCTGGCAGATGCCAGCATGCCGAGCGACCCGGTGATCTGCGCCGCTTCGTCTGAGAGGATGTCGCCGAACATGTTCTCCGTCACCATGACATCGAAGTCAGCCGGACGCGTGATCAGCTGCATGGCGCAGTTGTCCACCAAGATATCCTCCAACTCCACGTCCGGATAGTCCGCATCGTGGATGGCATGCACGATCTCGCGCCAGAGCCGCGAAGACTCCAGCACGTTCGCCTTATCCACAGACGTCACCTTGCCCCGGCGCTTGCGCGCAGCCTCGAACGCCTGGCGCGCGATGCGCTCGATCTCGTATTCGCGATACTCCATGGTGTCATAGGCACGCTGACCGCGAGCGCCATTCACGCCCGCACCCTCTTCGTCATAGAACCGCTCGCGGCGCCCGAAATACACGCCACCCGTCAATTCGCGCACCATCATGAGGTCAACGCCCGCGATGACCTCAGGTTTCAACGTGGATGCGCCTGCCAAGGCGCTGAAGATCTGCACGGGACGCAGATTGGTGTAGAGCTCCAGCCCCTTGCGGATGCCCAGAAGACCCTGTTCAGGGCGAGGTTTCGAAGGATCGGTCGTATCCCACTTCGGGCCGCCCACGGCTGCCAAGAGCACCGCATCCGATGCCTTCGCAGCTTCGAGCGTGCTGTCAGGAAGCGCCGTGCCGTATGCATCGATGGCGCACCCGCCGATGGACGCTTCGGTGTATTCGAACGCGGTATCGTATTTCGCACCCACCGCATCCAGCACCTTCACGCCTTCGGCGATGATCTCAGGCCCGATGCCATCACCGGGCAGAAGGCAGATCTTGTATTCCTTCATCGCGCTGCCCCCTCCGCTGCACGCTTCTTCTGCCAGCGGGGAACCAAACCGCCCGCCTCGATGATCTCTGCGATGAACGGCGGGAACGGCTGCGCCTTGAACGTGCGACCCGTGGTCACGTCAGTGATGGTGCCCGTCTCCGTATCCACCTTGACCTGGTCGCCTTCGCTGATGGCGTCCACTGCTTCGGGGCATTCCAAGATGACGAGCCCCGTGTTGATGGCGTTGCGATAGAAGATGCGCGCGAAGGACTTCGCGATGACCGCATCCACCCCTGCCGCCTTGATGGCGATGGGTGCATGCTCACGCGAAGAGCCGCAACCGAAGTTCTCCTCAGTCACGATGATGTCACCGGGCTGCACACGCTCTACGAACGTGGTGTCCAGATCCTCCATGCAGTGCTTCGCCAACTCCTGCGCATCCGATGTATTCAGATAGCGCGCCGGGATGATGACGTCGGTATCTATGTCGCGCCCGTAGCGGAACGCCTTGCCAGCGTATTCCATGAGATGTCTCCTTATGCCCTAATCCAGGTCTGCCAGATCGATGCTGAACGAACCGCCGAAGAGACCCGCCGGGTCTCCCTGCACTGGCTGCGCATCCAGATCTGCTGCGCTCAGCGTGAAGGTGCCAGCCGGTCCAACCGCTGCCGTGCCGCCGTCATGTGCGCGCTGGGCCACGGCGCCCTTCTCAGGCATGGGCTGACGCGCGGGCAGGTCTTCAGGTAATGCGATGTGGCCCGCAACAGCGCTGGCAGCGGCCACTGCTGGGCTTGCCAGATAGACCTCAGAGGTGGGGTCTCCCATGCGGCCTACGAAGTTGCGGTTGGTGGTGGCGATAGCGCGCTCCCCCGCCGCCAAGATGCCCATATAGCCGCCCAAGCACGGTCCGCACGTGGGAGTGCTGACGGCGCAGTTGGCGGCCAGGAAGATGTCCATCAGACCTTCGTCGATGCACGCCTGATAGACCGCTTGCGTGGCAGGGATCACGATGCAGCGCACGTTGGGGTCCACCGTGCGGCCACGCAGCACCTCTGCCGCCTGGCGCATGTCGCGCAAACGCCCATTGGTGCATGACCCGATGACCGCTTGGTCTATGCGCACATCGCGCGCCTCAGCCGCGGGACGCGTATTCGATGGCAGATGCGGGAAGGACACCGTCGGTGCCACATCGGCAGCATCGATGTGGATGACCTGCGCGAACTGGGCATCCGGATCTGAATAGTAGGCCGTGTATGGACGCTCGGCGCGACCATCCAGGTAGGCGCGCGTGACGTCATCCACAGGGATGAGACCCGCCTTGCCGCCCGCTTCGATGGCCATGTTGGAGATGGAGAGGCGCTCATCCATGGGCAGCGCCTCTATGGCGGAACCCGTGAACTCCATAGCCTTATAGAGCGCGCCATCCACGCCGATCATCCCGATGATGTACAGGATCAGATCCTTGCCCGTGACACCCGGTGCCAGCTGTCCGCTGACTTCGAACTTGATGGTCTCGGGCACCTTGAACCATGCTTTGCCCGTGGCCATGCCCACGCCAGCGTCCGTAGAGCCAACGCCTGTGGTGAATGCACCCAGCGCGCCGTAAGTGCACGTGTGGCTGTCAGCGCCGATGACCAGATCCCCCGCGCCGACAACGCCCTGCTCGGGCAAGAGCGCATGCTCCACGCCCATGCAGCCCACCTCATAGAAATGCGAGATGCCCTGCTCGTGGGCAAAATCGCGCACGATCTTCGCTTGCTCGGCGCTCTTGATGTCCTTGTTCGGCACATAATGGTCTGGCACCAAGACCACCTTGTCGGCATCGAAGACGACATCCGCGATCTCCCTGCAGGTGCGGATGGCGATAGGCGCCGTCACGTCGTTCGCCAGCACCAGATCAAGATCGCATTCGATGAGTTGACCCGGTTCCACCTCGTCGAGACCAGCGTGCGCCGCCAAGATCTTCTCCGCCATTGTCATAGGACGCGTCATGGGCTTTCGCTCCTCCAATGCTCATATATATGTATGGGTTGCTCGGGATTCTATCACTCAAACGATGTCAGCTCTGTTGCATGAATGAAGTAGAATGGCAATTCACGGGGACGTGGCGAAATTGGCATACGCAGCGGACTTAAAATCCGCCGCCTTCGGGCTTGTGGGTTCGAGTCCCACCGTCCCTACCATGCACATCATGCCACTGCAACGCAGTGGCATGACGGATGGAGCTGCTTGCGCTCTGCCCTGTGGCAGAGGTCTCTCAGCGAAGATGTCTTAGAAGATGCGCCCTGCGAACGAAGGCGAGAAGGCATCCATGCTCTGGATCTTGACGCAACCGCTGGCGGCCGCGTGGATGTATTCGCCATCACCCAGATAGATGCCTGTGTGGTAGACGCCGCCGCGCGATGACCAGAACAAAAGGTCGCCACGCTCGGCCTCGTCAAGGGAGATGCGCTCTGCATCCGTTGACTGCGCTGCCGCAGAACGCGGAAGATCCACACCCAGCACATTGCGGAAGACATAGCCCGTGAAGCCAGAGCAGTCGAAGCCAGCTGGCGTGGTGCCACCATAGCGATACGGCGTTCCCAGATACTGAAGCGCTTCATCGATGATCGAGTCCGCCTTGACCGCACGTTCAGCCACTGGATCATAGCTTGCCGCTTCGACCAAAGAGCCATTCCCAGTGATATCCGCACTCAGAGCCTTCGCACAGGCGCTGACCGAAGAGCCAGCCAGCGGGATCATCTCTGCGCTGATCTCAGGGGTCGTCTCAGGAGTTGCGTTCGAGGTGTGGGTGGTCTCCGACGGCGTCTTCGCGTCGGTCTCGGAGGCGAAGGCCATCCCTACCCCTTGGGTGAGAGCTGCGCTGCTCACGCTGAGCATCAATGCCAGTGAAGCTCCTGCAAGCCTTTTCTTTTGCTGCGTTATCTGCTGCGTTCTTGGGCTGATCTTGGCGTGCTTGCCGTGATTCCACTTCTTCGTGCTTCGCGTGCTCAAACGTCATCCTTATAACGGGTCTGCGCTCCAGCGCCTTGCAGACATCTCCTCTGCCTCCTTAAGCCCTGATCGGACAAGAGGCGGACCGTGACGCTTCTCTCGCGAAGACGGCGCGAGTCGTTTTCAGTTCTTTTTCCCGGAAAGGGAGTGCGTTCGCGTCTCAGTGACGAAAAGGTTACGTTTCCAAAACGACATGACCACCGAAAATGGACGACTCTTCACAAGTTCGCCGTGTGGCGTTCGCAATTCATTCACAAATGGCCCTGACCGGCTCTCTTCTTCACAGTTCGTACACATTGACCCACAAAGTCATCATTTCCCGATCCTTCATTCGTAGGGTCGTGTATCAGGGGGACGGAGGAGTGAGATGCGCTGCGCGCATCTCACTCCTCCGTCCCCCTGATACACGACCCGTTGGCCGCACCCACGTCAACCAGAAGCGCAGCAAGCAAGATCATGCAACAGGTTCCTGCCAGGCGCCCGCAGATCCTGCGCGCGGCCCCCGAAGGGGGCTGCCGCAGGATCTGCGGCCTATCAACAAAGAAGATGCAGAGCCGAATGGGGGCATGGTGCGCTGAGCCGAGGTCAAGCCAAAGGAGCCGAGAAATCCACTTCGGCTGAGTTTGCCGAAGTTAGTTCGAGGCGACGACGCGTCGAGGCGCATGCGTACCGTGCCCCCATGAGAGCGAAAGAATGTTAGTGGCGCGTCTCACGACGCGCTTTTATTCGTGCCGCCAGTTGGCGGCACCCACGAGGACCTGACACATCTGTGGGGGATGCCGCTTACGCGTCATCTATGGAATGTCTTCCAAACCTGCAATGCAGTTAGCTGCACCCACGCAATATCTTCCGACCAGCAAAAGAGTGGCCCTACAGGGCGGCGCAGAGGGCATCCAGAAGCGTGATGGCGAAATGCTGCGCGCTGCGGTCTTCGCCCGCACCATCCCAGCTCTCCCCCGGCACGACCACGCGAATGCGCAGCGGCTGACCATGCTTCACGCTGGCCAGCGCACCTGAGAGCCTGACAGACAGCGAGTCATCGTCGATATAGGTCACCGTGGGAACAACGTCACCTTCGGCTTTCATGGCGATCTGCACGAGCACCATGGAGCTATCCGGTTCGACGGAGAGGGAATCCGCGCTCACGATGCGACTGGCAGGATTCGTGGCCACCGCCAGATTCGACATGCGCGAAGCCACCGAACGCGTGAACGGCGTCGTGCCGAACAGGCAGATGGCGTTCTTCTCCAATACATCAGCGGCGCGCGCGAATCCCAGATGGCGTCCTTGCGAAAGCGATCCCTTCCCCACCCAGGAATGCTCCAAGTTGCGCAGCGCCGTGAATGTGTAGGCACCCGCGATGCCATCAGAGGGAAGGCCTAGATTCATCTGGAACTTGCGAAGCGCGTCTTCGGTATGCGCGCCGAAGACGCCATCTTCGCCACCCACCAGAAAGCCCAGCGCGCCCAACGCCTGCTGCAGCTCTTCCACATCGTGCCCTTGGAAATTCGGCATGCGCAGATACAGCGTTCGGTCTCCTAGGTTATAGGAAGCGTCCACCAGCGCTTGCCAGACCTCAGCATCCACCTCATCGCGCTCATCAAGCCCGAACGATGCGCAGAAGCTGCGAACAGCTTGCGTTGTGGATGCTTCGAAGGAGCCCGTCACCTGATCTTGCGGCAAGCACCCGATCAGCGCAAGCCGCTGCTGCACATCCTCGACCGCTGCTCCCGAATCTCCGTATCGTATGGCCTTCATGACGCCGTGCCTCACCGCAGCCGATTCACGAACCAGTCGGCCATGGATTCCAACATATCGCGCGCTTCGCTGGGGGGCAGCTCCTCGTTCAAGCGCGCCTTCGCCTCGGCTGTGAGCTTCTCCGCATAGTCGCGCGCATATTCGATGCTGCCCGCGCCCTCCATGAGCTCCACAGCCTCACGCAGGACTTCCGGATCCTTCGTGCGCGACGAGAGGATCTCTATCAGACGCGCACGATGCGGCCCGTCAAGATGCTTGAGCGCATGGACCACCACCAACGTGCGCTTCCCTTCGGTGATGTCGTTGCGAAAATCCTTCTTCGTGGATTCCTCTTTGCCCACCAGGTTCAGCAGATCATCCTGGATCTGGAAGGCGAGGCCCGTAGCAAGGCCGTAGCTGCGCAGCGCCTCTATCTCAGATTCAGTGCCACCACCGATGATGGCGCCGATGGCCAAAGGAACGGCACCGGAGTAATGCGCCGTCTTGTGCGTAGCCATCTCAAGATAGTCCTCGGGCGTGATGTCATAGCGCTCATCGCGCGCCCAGCCGATATCCAGCGCCTGCCCCTCCACGGTGCGGCGCGTCATCTCCACCAGCTCTGTCACGACACGCACCTTCGTGGCATCATCCAGCGCCTCGTCGCGCATGACGGTGCCATTCACCAAGGACAGCGCCAGGTCCCCCATGTTGATGGCAAGCCCCAAGCCCTCGGTCAGATGCAAGCATGGCTCGCCGCGCCGCAGCTCCGCTTCGTCGGCGATATCGTCATGGATGAGCGCTGCCGTATGGAAATGCTCGATAGCCGATGCGGCCGAAGTGGCAAGATCAGCGTTGCCGCCCACTGCCAAGCACGCTGCGAAACAGATCAGCGGCCGATGTCGCTTGCCACCATTGTCCGAATATCGGCGCAGCGGGTCATAGAGGTAGCGGTCTATATCAGGGTGGGATCCCCGCGGGATGTAGCTGTTGATCAGGCCGCCTACGCGATTGGCGTAGCAGTCGAGATATTCTTCGAATGTGGTCGGCTGGCGTTCGACCGAACCGAGGATCTGATTGATCGTCTCCATGTCACCTGATCTGTCGACTGTGAACAGGACTTCGTGCCGCACATAATATCATTCCTTGCAGGATGTCCGATTCGCTTGCGGTGAACGCAACGAAGCGGAAGGCGTGCATGACGCATACCAAGATCAAGAGCCCTGCCACGATCACCGGCGCCCGCCGCGGATCCAATCCTGCCACGTTCTCGCGCTGTGCCTCCGTCATGGATGCCAACTCAGCCAGAAGCTCCTCCAAGCGCTCACGCCCCATGATGGCTCCATGCACGTGCTCTGAGTCGTAGACCTCCATGCGCTCATCCATGCTGATAGCGCTCGTAGCCGTTCCCGCAACGGCGAAGAGCTGCGGCATGCCGCCAGACGCCGCTATCTGACGCGCCTCTCCCTGACCAGCATTGTCCAGGACTGGCATCTCATCCCGCCAGGCGGCGAACAGCTCATGCGCCCATGCGTAGGCATCCTGCAGCTCGTGCGGAAGCGGCGGATCATGATGGAAGAAGCGCTCGGTCATGCGCCGACAACCCACATCGAAGGAATGCGCGGCGAAGAGGCCATCTCCTGCCGTGCCGAACGAGACTTCCGTAGAGCCACCGCCCACGTCCACGACCGCCACGGGCGTGCTACTTGCCACATCTGCCGTCACGCCCCAGAACGTGAGCTCGGCTTCGCGCATCCCGCTGATGACCTCAGGGTGCAGCCCGTAGGATGCCAGCATGGCTTCGAACGCATCCGCATTGCGAGCATCGCGAGCGGCGGAGGTGGCCATGACCGTGATGTGCTCAAGGGGATGATCGGCCGTCGAAGCAGCATCGCACATGCGCAGGAAACCGGCAACGGCAACGCTGACGCGCTTGAGCGCAGCATCGGAAAGATATCCTGTTGCATCCACCCCCGCGCCCAGATTCGTGATCTCATAAGCCCGTGCCACGGGCGTCACGGTCACCCCGTCAGTGTCTGCCACCAGAAGACGGCTCGTCACCGTGCCGATATCGATGGCCGCAAGGCGCACCGGGCTTTCGAATGGTGTAGAAGAGCTGGTCACGCTAGCCGCGGTCATACATGAACAGCGCGTCCAAGAAGGGCGAATACCACGTCTCGGGCGCAGGCACGCTGCCCGGCGTGATGTTCGCGTGAAGGTCGGGAGAGTGGTCCACCTCTATTCCGATGACGCTAGCGGCATTCTCATCCGGCTTCACCAGCCCGAACTCAGCATGAGCCTTGTCCTCTAAGCCTTCTTCGGTTCCCAACCGATCCACCGTCGCCTGCAGCGCCTCGTTGCGCTCCTGAACAGCCGTATATTCCGCGGAGAGCCGATCCCGTTCGCGGATCTGCTGATAATACTGCTGAGCCGGCGTGTAGATGGAACCTACCAACATGACAGCGGTCACAGCGCACAGCGTTGCCACCATGGCGCGCTTGAAGGAGCGCGACACGGAAGGCAGCTTGATGCCCGGCAGGGTGAACCCACCGAAGCCCGCAGCTGAGCCGCCTTTTTCCTGGATGCGCGCAGCCTTCTTCTGAGACGTGCCCATCTTCCCTGTGTAGAGCGCAGCGCGCGGTCCCGATTCAGAACCAGCGCCCGGGTCCCCATAGCTCTTCTCGAAGGCATGCTCCGCATTCCGCTTCGCCTTGGACTTGCGCGCATCGGCGATGCGCTGGAAGAAGCCTTGTGGCCCTTTCGCTGAAGGAGCCCCCTCCTCTTCCTGAAGGTCATCTTCTGAGAAGATGGCCTGGCGGGGCGCAGTAGCGAAGAGGTCATCCTCGGATGCGTCTTCGGTGAAATCCAGCTTGAAGATGTTGTTCAGATTCCGGCTGTCGCGGATCCTGTCCACAGCAGGATCTTGAGGAGCGCGCCGAGCGCTTCGCGAAGAGGCGAGATGGGTGTTTCGTCGAGCTTCGTCGAAAGAGACGATCTTAGACTGTACCGCCAACGGTTCGCTCCTGTTGCAATGGGTTCGTTTCTGGTTCGTGTTCGCAATGAAGCTGATATCAGATTATCACCTTTTGGCGCGCGTTCCAACCCCTGACCCGCGCCTTATTCGATGCGCATCGCGCCTACAGGTCAAGCCCTTCGATGAAGGCCATCCACTTCTCGAAGGATGCGTCGCTGATGGCGTGCTCCATCATGCACGCTTCCGCCTCCGCGGTCTCCTTATCGATGCCGAGCCCCTTGTGCAAGAAGCGCGTCAGCGCCAAATGGCGATCCAGCACCTTGCGGCCATACGCGCTCCCCTCATGCGTGAGCGTGATGTCGCCGTAATAGGGCTGCGTGACATAGCCCTTCTGCTTGAGAACGGAGACCGCCTTGTTCACCGAAGCCTTCGAAACGCCCATCTTCTCCGCCACATCAACGCCACGTACAGGCGAATCCTCGGTGCCGCCGAGCATGACCATCGCTTCAAGATAATCCTCATGCGATGTGGATACCTTCTCCACAGCCTCTCCTTTGGCTCCGTGCCCCTGACCTGCGGGCACATTCATGCGGTGCACCCATGCTATCACACAGCAAGCTGCTCGGATGCCTTCAGCCACTGCTCTTCCAGCTGCTCCAGCGCCTCTTCCGCTTGCGATACCGCCCCCTGCGCATCCGTGAGCGCCTGGAAATCCGTTGGATCCACCTCAAGCATGGCTGCCTTCGCCGCTTCCACCTTGCCAGCTGCTGTCTCCATCTTGCGTTCAAGGGATGCCACGAGCTTCGTCAGGCGATGCCGCTCTGCATTGGAAAGCGGCGCATCCGCTCGCTCAGGTTCCGGAGAGCGGCTCTCGTACACGGAAGCATCTGCGCCAACAGGCGCTTGCGCCGCCAGCTCCAAGAACTCCTCCACGCCCCGCGGCAGATGCCGCACCTTGCCATCGATGATCGCGAATTGATGATCGGTCACGCGCTCCATCAAGAAGCGATCGTGCGTGACTAGGATGAGCGTCCCAGGCCATCCGTCCAGCATATCCTCAACCGCTGCCAGCATATCGATATCCAAGTCATTGCCGGGCTCATCCAAGATGAGCACATTGGGCTCCTCTAAGAGGATCATCATGAGCGCCAAGCGCCGACGCTGGCCACCTGACAGATCCGATACGCGCTCATTGAGGTCCGCCTTGTCGAACCCGAGCCGCTCCAACAAGCTGGACGAAGTGACCTCCTTGCCATCCAGCATCGTCCGATGCGGGAAACGCGAGACCGCCTGACGCACCACTTCATCTTCGAAGGGAGCCAGATTGTCCAGATGCTGCGAAAGCACGGCGAAGCGCACCGTTTGACCGATCTTCACACGCCCGCGCGTAGGGCTCAGCTGACCATCGATCAGCTTCAGGAGCGTGGTCTTGCCCGCACCGTTGCCGCCGACGATCCCGATGCGATCCCCCGGCCCGATCATCCAGGTCACGCCATCGAGGATGGTCCGACCGTCGAAGGATACCGTTGCATCCTCGATATCCACCACCTGCTTGCCGATGCGCGCCATGGCCATGCGCTTGAGCTCTATCTCGTCACGCAGCTCCGGCACATCGGCGATGAGCGCCTTCGCCGCTGCCACGTGGAACTTGGGCTTCGTCGAACGCGCTCGAGCGCCGCGCGAGAGCCACGCCAGTTCGCGCCTGAGCGCGTTCTGCCTCTTTTGCTCTGTCAGTGCTTCTTGGCGCGCGCGTTCCACGCGCTGCATGATGTAAGCGGAGAAGCCGCCTTCGAAGGGGATCACACGACCCCCATGCACTTCCCACATGGTGTTGCAGACCTCGTCTAAGAACCAGCGGTCATGGGTGACCACCAAGAGCGCACCGGATGCTTGACGCCACCGCGCCTTCAGATGCTCTGCCAGCCACGTGATGCCACGGATATCCAGATGGTTCGTGGGCTCATCCAGCATGAGCACATCCCAGTCCCCTGCCAGCACGCGCGCAAGATCAACACGCCGCCGCTGACCACCGGAGAGCGTTCCCACGCGCGCGTCCCACGGGATATCAGCCAAGAGCCCGTCGAAGATGGATCGGATCTTCGCATCCGATGCCCAAACGTATTCAGGGACATCGCCTACGACCGCCTGGCGCACGCTTGCATCATCATCCAGCGCATCCGCTTGAGCGAGGATGCCCACCGCAGTGCCATTGGTGCGGATGACGCGTCCGGAGTCCGGTTGGCGCACGCCAGCCAGGACATTCAAGAGCGTGGATTTGCCATCTCCGTTGCGCCCCACGATGCCGATGCGCTGGCCCTCGTCCACGCCGAGCGACACGCTTGCCAGCACCGTCTTCGACGGCACCTCGACGCTCGCCTTCTCGCACCCCAGCAGAAATGCCACGGAAAACCTCCTTGCATGCCACCGGAGAGTATACCCTCCTACCCAACCTCTGGCCCCGCCATGCACATCATCATTCCTCCTGAGAGAGATGCCGCTCACGCGTCATCTACGGCACGCAGATCCCTCAGTGGATGCGCATCCCGCCAACGGAGATGCGTCACGATCCCCCGTAGATGCGCATGCGGTCTTCATGCGCATCCCTACCGAACGTTCGTCCACGAACGCCCCAGCGCAACGTCGCCCTGCTCAATAAAGATTGAGCAGGGAACCTTTAATTACACACCCGTCCTCCAACTTCAGATCCGTGTGATGCACCATTCA
>CANODU010000026.1 GCA_947565185.1 uncultured Eggerthellaceae bacterium
GGCCTAACCGGGCGTATCGCCCGGTTAGATGCCGCTTACGCGTCATCTACGAAGGGAGAGCTACAACTCTCGTGGGTGCCGCCAACTGGCGGCACGAGAACAAAACAATAGGTTTGTGCTTGCACAAACCTATAACATACATTCCCTTACTGTCCTGATAATGCTGCGGCGCATAAGATCTCCTGACCAGACAGGCTCCTTCGCCGCATAAACTAACAGCGCAGTGCAAGCACTGCGCATGAGATTGGACTTGTTTCGCTCATCCAACTAAAGCTCTCATAGGATGTTTGTTATGCAAAGGTGCTGGCAGTTGCCAGCACCCACATCAACCAGACACAGATCCCGTGGGTGCCGCCAACTGGCGGATACGCAAAGGGCAGAACTAAAGTTCTGCGCTACGACAAAATGAAGGGCCTAGAGCCCTTCATTTTAGGCCGTTCATCTTGAGCGCAGCGAAAGGTGTAAGGCCGTTTCATACAAAGAGCCCCTGCCAAAGGCAGGGGCGACACAGCATGGACAGGCAATAAGCAGGGAAGAGATTCAGGTTCCCGCTGGGTGCCCGCGGGTCCTGTGCGTGGCCTGTAAGGGCCGCCGCAGGACCCGCGGCATGATCCAAGCCTGTATCCGAAGCGAAGCCGGAGGCATGGGCAGGGGTTGAGGCCGATTCTGCAGCCCAAGAAATCCATGATATACATCATCATGGATTTCGCAGGGCGAAGCCAAGGCCGAACACCTCTGCCCATGCCTCCGGCAGGGCAAAGCGGACGAACCGAACACCTCTGCCCATGCCCGGCAAAGCGAACAAGTTGAACACCTCTGCCCATGCCCGGCGCATCCGGGATATCAGGCGGTCTCCCAGATGCGCACCGTGCACTCGTGGATGCGTTCGCCATTCATGGGCGTGTAATCCACGTTCGCGAACGTCACGATGCGGTTCGTCGTGCCGGTGGTGGCCAGGTATTCGCCGTAGCCCTGCGTGGCCGATTCCGTGGGGATGGTCACGTACTTGCGCGCATCCAGGTTCACGCCCGCTACGACATTCGTGGACTTCACGAATACCCAATTGCCCGTGAATGCCGGCGGCGTGATGGGCGCGCGGGGGAAGCGGAACCATTCCGCAGCGCTGTACAGCTCGCATACGGCGTCTTCGGCCTGCGCCTGAGCGCGCGCTTCGTCGGATTCGGACAGCGTGGCACCGCTGGACTTCTCTTCTTGTTGCGCGCGCATGCTGGCAAGCGCATCTTCGCGCGCCTGCGCAACGGTCAACGTGATGGGCTGGGCAGGCGTGTACGTGCCCAGATTCGAGATACCACCGCCCGTTTCGTAGATGCTGTCGAAGGTGAACCCGAACCCGTTCGGTCCGTAAGAGACGTCAAGCGGCTTCATGGTAGCAGGCATGGTGAGCGAATCCGTGATCTGCCCGGATTCGTCGCCTGCATAGATCAGCTGCCAGATGCTGCCAGAGTGGCTGGCTTTCATGGCAGAGGCCACGCCGGCACCCGCGGGAGCGGGGGCGCATGCGAATCCTCCAGCTGCCTCCACGATGGTCTGGGCAGAATCAGCGCTTGCGCCGAAGCCGCAGCGTCGCAGCGCGGCAGACAGCGACTTGTCCGTAGTGTCTTTGGGCGATGTCTGCCACCAGGCGAACCCGTCAGAGACGGCCAGCGCTGGCAGCGTCCAAGCGCCGTCACGCTCTTCGGCCATGGCGGGATCTCCCACCGCAGCGCCATCCAGCGTGGTGGTGTATACGCGCCATATTCCCGTCAGCAGATTGGATTCAAGCCAGATCATGCCTGAGCCATGGGCACGCGCGTCCAGGATCTGGAATCCGTCCTCAGCTCCCACGGCTGCCTTGAGCGCCATGGTCATGTTCCCCGATCCCAGATGCAGGATGCCTACCTGGACCAGGGGATCGGCGGTGTCCGTGGGCACCAGGCATGTGGCCACGTTGTCCCCACAGGACGTCAGCGTGGTGCCGTAGGGCAGCGACGCGCGCGTTCGCAGGGTGATCAGGCCCTTCATGTCTTCGATGTATTCGCATTGTTCCGTGGTGAAGACAGCGTCTTCGGGAACGGAGAGGGACCCTTCGGCCGCCTCTGCCTTCGAAGCATTGCCCGAGGTGAGCGCATAGGCACCTCCACCCACGGCTGCGGCAGCCACCAGGCCTGCGGCGCCCACGAAGAGCTGCCGACGCGTGATGCTGGGGGCGCTTTCGGGTTGAGGGTGCGGGCGCGTGGCCCCATGTCGAGCCGTCCGTGAACGGCGTACGGGTCTGTTCGTGCGTTCTTGCATCCGGACATTATGTCAAACAGTCAACCTATCGTCACCATATGCGCCGTAAAGGCTACAATATCAGCAAATCATGACATCGCGAACGTGCCTCGCTCGCCTCGGTTCGCGCTTTTGAGAGGGGACTCACCGATGAGCTCTGAGACAAGGCGAATACTCCTGGTGGAAGATGAGAAGAACATCCGAGAAGCCGTGACGGCGTACTTGGAGAAAGAGGGCTACTGGGTCACGGCTGTGGGGGACGGCCAAGAGGCGCTCGACGAATTCGCGAAGCACAGCTTCGACCTGATCATCCTGGACTTGATGCTCCCCACCATCTCGGGCGAGCGCGTCTGCAGCGTGATCCGCGACACCTCCGATGTCCCCATCATCATGCTGACGGCGAAGGGCGAAGTGGAGGACCGCATCATCGGTCTAGAGCTGGGCGCCGACGATTACCTGGTGAAGCCGTTCTCTCTGCGCGAACTGGTGGCGCGCGCTCGCGCGCTGCTGCGCCGCGTGCATTCGGACTCCGAACCGCTGCGCGAAGTGCTGGAGTTCGGCGAGCTCACCATCGACGTTTCTGGGCACAAGGTGCTGGTGGATGACAAGGAGATAGAGCTCACGGCGTCTGAATTCAAGCTGCTCACCACGCTCTCACGGTATCCGGGCCGCGTGTATTCGCGCATGGAGCTGGTGGAGAAGGTGCTGGGATATGACTTCGAAGGCTATGAGCGCACCATCGACAGCCATGTGAAGAACCTGCGTGCAAAGTTGGGAGATAATCCGCGCAGCCCGAAATGGCTCCACACCGTGCACGGAGTAGGGTATCGTTTCGAGGACCCAACGAAGAAATAGCACGGATCCAATGGCACTGAGGTGAGATGAGCGCAGGGCAACCCGATAACGACGATCAGGTCTTCGACTGGGGCGTGGTGCCCATTCCCCCTGCTGGGATCCCCTATGATGAAGAGGATCTTGCGGCGGAGGATGCTGCCATCGAAGAGATAGCGGGCGAAGCGCCCAGCAGCTTTGACGCGCCGTTTTCCGAAGCAGCGGTGGCGCCTGCGAACGAAGAGAGCTCCATCTTCGATACGCCCTTGGATGGTGCGGCGGATAGCTATGGTCCCTTCCCTCAAGACGAAGAGACGCTGGCATTCGAAGAGAGCGCACCTGCCAACGAGGCTGATCCAGTGACACCGCCTGATCCCGCAGCTTCTGCGGATGTTCCTGATGTAGCAGAGGCTGCAACCGAACCGCCGATGGCGCCGGTCCCGTCAGCGCCTCCTGCTGCACCCGCATCACCAGCTTCCCCTGAAGCTCCTTCGCCGAAGGAGTCCGTTCGCAAGGACGGCCAGCCGCACTTGCGCCGCGCGCCGAAGAATGGCAATGGATCCAAAACGCCGTTCACTGTGTCCTACAAAGCTCGCGCGCTGTTGGCATTCGTTGCCATCGCGCTGTTCACCGTGGCTGTCTGCATGGGCATGGTGGCATTCATCTGGAATCAGTTCTTCACCACCTATGCGGCGAACAACATCGAATCTTTGGCTACGCAGACGGCGAACCGCATGGCGGTCCAGTATGAGCGTACGCTCAGCTTGGAAGGCGATGCCCTGACGCCGGCTCGCGAAGCTGCGGGCAGCTCTGATGAGCTGGGCGTCATGGTCTCTGACCGCGGCGGCAACATCCTCTATAACTCCGCTGAGGATAACGAGGGTGCATCGTCGAACTACAACCCCAGCTCTGCCACGCAGATCGCCATGGCAACCATCCGACACAACGGCCAAGATGTAGGCACGGTGCGCATCTGGGTCTATGGGTCCAACACGCTCATGAGCAAAGTGGACCGCGAATTCCAGAAGGATACCTACCTCGCGCTCATCTACGCGGGCTTGCTGTCGCTGGTATGCGCGCTGGTGCTGGGCATTCTGTTCGCTCGCGCGCTGGTACGGCCCGTCAATACGGTGACGAAGACGGCGCGAGAGCTGTCGAATGGCAACCTGTCTGCTCGCACGGGCATGCGCGGGACCAACGAGATCTCCCGCTTGGGCGAGACCATCGACGAGATGGCAGAATCGTTCGAGCGCGACCGCAAGATGGAGCAGCGGCTCACATCCGACGTGGCGCATGAGCTGCGCACGCCGCTCATGGCCATCCAGGCAACGGTGGAAGCCATGATCGACGGCGTGTACGAACGCGACAACGAGCACCTCTTGCAGGTGGATGCTGAGGTGGCGCGCCTGTCGAAGCTGGTGGATGCATTGCTCAAGCTCTCGCGCATGGAGATGCGCACCCAGCCCATGCGCGAAGAGGTGGTGAACCTCTCAGAGCTGGCTGATGACGTGGTAGTGGCGCACCAGGCCTTCATCGAGGATTCGGGGCTGTCCATCCAGCTGGATGCTCAGCCGAACGTGAAGACCATCGGTGACGCGGATCTCATCAAGCAAGCCATTGCGAACCTGGTGTCGAACGCCGTGCGCTATACGGACGAGGGAGGTTCCATCACCCTTTCGGTCTTCCGTGAGGGCAAGATGGCAGCCATTGCCGTGAAGGATACGGGCATCGGCCTCACGCCCGAAGAGGAGAAGATGGTGTTCTCGCGCTTCTGGCGCGCGGATTCAGGTCGTGCGAAGGAGAGCGGCGGCTTGGGCATCGGCCTTGCGCTGGTGAAGGAGATCATGGATCGCCATCACGGGCGCGTCAGCGTCAAAGGCGAAAAGGGCGTGGGCTCGGTGTTCACGCTGTATTTCCCGCTTTACGATGAGGAGAAGTCCATCGCGCAGGCGCGCATGGCCGTGCGGGCTATGGAAAGACGCCAACGTACCAAGAGCTCATAACGCTGGGAATTGTGGGTGCTGGCAACTGCCAGCACATATGCATGCGATGCCCTTTGCATGACCATGCAAAGGGCATAACAAACAAGAAGAAGAGGTTTGTGGCGCGTCTGACGACGCGTATTCAAAGGTGCGGCCAGTTGGCCGCACCCACAACAACCTGTATCTTTCATTCAAAGTGGACATCCCAAGATAAGGGAAATGGATCTCCTTCATTTTGAAAGAGCCTCACCCACAGCTCTGAAGGATGCGCACGAAGACCGCATGCGCAACGCTTCGCTATGGGGGGGAGGGCTGCGGATTGACGTGGGTGCGGCCAACTGGCCGCACAGGTGCCGGCAGGTGCCGGCACTCATAACGATGAGCGCTTCTTGCTTAGGGATCTTAGAATACGCCGCAGGAATGCAGACCGAACATGATGAGCGCTACGACTATCAGCAAGAATGCCCAGCTGACCACGTAGCATCCCTTGTTGCCTGCGCGTCCGTGATCGATGGCGCGCTCGGAGAGCTTCCGACGGCGCTTGAGGATGGCAGTGCCCTTTTCGTTCACCGGCATGGGCACTGACTTCGCGGGCACCCAAGAACCCTGAGACTCCACCACCTTCGCGATGCCTTCAGCACCCAGATCCACCTGGGTTCGCGTGCCGTCACCCATGCGCTTCGCCACATTCTGCAAGAACGCTTGGAACGCATCAGCATCAGCACCCTTCGGCTTGAAGCACACGAGCGCAACCTGCCCCCAATAATGGCCTTCATCAGGGTGGTCAGTGAAAGCGACGAAGGACAGGACAGCGTGGGTGGAAAGCCCTTCGGCTTGCAGTGTCTTCACCTTGCGCGACGTTGCTGCATCCAGATACCCGATACGCTGGTCAAAGCGGTTCACCAGCCATGCGCGCTGGCTGCCTTCATCCATGCGGACATCCAGCGCATAGATGTCCCCCACGGAGTTGTCCGCGCCCAGAAGCGTGCCAGAGTCCTTCTTGGACACCGTCTGAAAATCAACGTATCTGCCGAAATAATCAGTCATGATGGGGTGTGAGTATAGCAGGTGACCGATGGAAGACGGGTTGCGCTTTGGCGCATTCTGGCTGTGGCGGAAACGGGTAGAATGGAACGGATGTTTCCGTGGAACCGAAGGTGGTCTATGAGCGAAGAGAGCCCGTCTGGCGCAGGCAGCGAAAGCCCTATCCTCGTGCGCAGCATGGTGACGGAGGGTACGCCTCCTGATATCGTCGCGCGCTATGAGCGCTTGCCGGAGATTGCGCAGGCCTCTGATTTCGGCGAATACGACCGCAACATCGTCGTCATAGACACGGAGACCACCGGCATCTCCCTCAAGAAGGACGAGCTCACGCAGATCGCCGCGGCGCGCATGGAGCGCGGCCAGGTGACGGATTGGTATGTCACATTCGTGAATCCGGGCATGCACATCCCTGATGAGATCAGCCATCTCACGCATATCTATGATGAGGACGTGGCGGATGCGCCCACGCCCGAAGAGGCCCTGGAGGGGCTGGTGGCATTCGCGGGGGACGCGAAGATGGTGGCGCATAACGCTGAGTTCGACCGTTCCTTCACCACGAAGCACCCGGCAGGCTATCCGCTGTTGGATAACGTCTGGATCGATTCGCTGGAGCTTTCGCGGATATCGCTGCCGCGCATGAAGAGCCATCGTCTGATAGACCTGGTACGCGCATTCGGTGCGCCGCTCTCCACGCATCGCGCGGACGACGACGTGGCGGCGCTTTGTGCGGTGTATCGCATCCTCTTGGCGGCCATCAGCCAGATGCCCGAAGGGCTGCTGTTCGCCATCTCCCAGTTGGCGACGCCTTTCGAATGGAGCACGCAGCCGCTCTTCGCGGAGTTCGCTGACCGAGCGTTTCAGGAGCGCATGGCGGCTGCGAAGGCGTCATCGGCAGAGCGCACGGACGCAGATCAGGCGCAGGCCGTCTCGTATGCTCCTGAGCGCTTCTCTTTGCGGGATCTGCGGCGCGAGCGCATGCCGCAGGAACCACGTGCGACGAAGGTGGACGCGGCGGACATGGTGTCAGCGGAGGTGTTGGAGCACGCGAACGTGCGCGTGGACATTAGCGACGAAGGCGTGCGCAAGCTGGAGTTCCCCACGGCGGAAGAAGTGACGGACGCGTTCACGCCCACAGGCTTGGTGGGCGGTCTGTATGAGGGGTATGAGGAGCGCGTCGAACAGGCGGAGATGGCGTGTGCCGTGCGTGATGCGTTCGCCACGTCGAAGAATCTGTGCGTGGAGGCCGGTACGGGCGTGGGCAAGTCCATGGCCTACCTGGTTCCCGCCGCGCTTACGGCGCGCAAGAACGACATCACCGTAGGTGTTGCCACGAAGACGAATGCGCTGCTGGACCAGCTTGTCTACAAAGAGCTGCCGCTCCTTTCGCAAGCGCTGGAAGGCGGCCTCACCTACGCGCCGCTCAAGGGTTTTTCGCACTATCCATGCCTGCGCAAGGTGGAGCGCCTGATAGAGAGCGGCGCGCAGATGCGCACGGTCATGAACGAGGAGAAGACGCAGGCGCCGGCTTTGGCGGGGCTGCTGTCGTTCATCCAGCAGACGGCCTATGACGACATGGATACCCTGAAGATAGATTTCCGCGTGCTGCCACGCAGCGCCGTGACCACCACGAGCCATGATTGCCTGCGTCGCAAGTGCCCCTTCTTCGGCCAGGCGTGCTTCGTGTTCGGAGCGCGCAAGATGGCGGAGAGCGCGGATGTGGTGGTGACGAATCAGAGCCTCTTCTTCTGCGATGTTGCCGCTGACGGCGGCCTGTTGCCGCCCATCCGCTACTGGGTGGTGGATGAGGCGCATGGAGCAGAGACAGAGGCGCGCAATGCCCTTTCGCTGGAGATCGGCTTCGATGCGCTTGCGAAGCTGGTGGCACGCGTGGGCGCGGATGGGTCGCGCAATGTCTTCGTGCGTGCTGAACGCAAGGTTGACGTGGGCGTATCAAGGGGACGGAGGCGTGAGATGCCCCCTGGGGCGTCTCACGCCTCCGTCCCCTCTGATACGCCTCGTCCCCCGGAGACTCCCGGTACGCTCTTCTTCGCGCTCACGAACAAGGCGAAGACGGCGGGCCTTGCCTTCTCGGAGGCCGAGGCTAGCTTCGCTGAGCGCATGCGCGACCTCTTGCAATTCGATCCGAACAAGAAGTCCAGCTACGACATGACGGACATCTGGATCAACGATCACGTGCGTGCCACTACGGCGTTCTCGGAGATCGCCGGATGTGCGCGCGACCTGATCGATGCTGCTGAGCGGCTGATCAACGCCTGTCAGGAGCTCGTGGGATTCTTGGATGATGTGGAGAACGCGGCTGTCATCCAGCGGGAGATAGCGGCTGTGGCGCTGGAGCTCAAGGATCTGGTACAGGCTGCGGACGTCATCTTCGTGCATCCCACCGATGAATACGTGTGCTCGGCAACGTTGGCGCGCCGCCCTGATAAGGGTCGTGGTATCAAGAATGACCGCATCTGCGCCATGCTGTACAACGTGGGCGGCGCGTTGGATGAGACGCTCTACGCGCGCACGCGTTCGGTGGCATTCGCTTCGGCCACGCTCACGGTGAACGGGTCGTTCGAGCCCTTCGAACAGGCCATGGGCCTGAATGCCAGCGAACAGTCGCAGGCGAACACGTTGGCGCTACCGTCAAGCTATGACTTCGACCAGCATATGGCGGTCTATGTGGTGAATGACATCGACGAACCGAACAGCCATCGCTATCTTGACCAGCTGAAGCAGCTCTTGGTGGATGCGCACGTGGCGAACGGCGGATCCATGCTCACGCTCTTCACCAACAAGAAGGAGATGGAGGCGTGCTTCGCTGATGTGGTGCCCAGCCTGAAAGAGCATGACCTGCGTTTGGTCTGCCAGCGCTGGGGCGTGTCCGTGAAGAATCTGCGCGATGACTTCCTGAAGGATGAGACGCTGTCGCTGTTCGCGCTGAAGAGCTTCTGGGAAGGGTTCGATGCGCCAGGCGATACGCTCAAGGGCGTGATCATCCCGAAGCTGCCCTTCAGCAAGCCCACTGATCCGCTTTCGTGCGAACGTGCGGCGCGCGATGATGCTGCATGGCGCCATTACGTGCTGCCGCAGGCGGTGCTGGAAGTGCGCCAGGCGGCAGGCCGCTTGATCCGCAGCGCGGACGATACGGGCGTGCTCATCCTGGCGGATGCGCGTCTGGCGTCCAAGGGGTATGGGAAGGTGTTCCTGCGATCATTGCCCAGCAAGAACATCTCGTTCGTCTCCACCGAAGAGTTGCTTGCCGCTTTGCGCACCCGGTAAAGGTTGCTTGGTCTTCGTAGAGGCAGAACTAAAGTTCTGCACTACGAAGGCCTGTACCATGGGCTTTTCGCTACGCTCCTTGTGCTTCGGCGAAGGCCCCGTGATATCATCACGGAACGCATCAAAACGACCTTCGGAGGCATCATGTTCGCATCTCCCATCACGGGCATCCAACCCACGTCGCAAGGCAAGGTTCGCGACCTCTATGACCTGGGCGACAAGCTGCTCCTTGTGGCCACGGACCGCATCTCGGCATTCGACTACATCCTGCCCGATGAGATCCCGAACAAGGGCCGCGTGCTCACGCAGCTCTCCGTCTTCTGGTTCGAGCTGCTGGACGGCGTGGTGGAGAACCATCTGATCTCAACGGACGTGGCGGATCTGCCTGAAGCGTTCCAGCCGTTCTCCTCGTGGTTGCGCGGGCGTTTCATGCTGGTGCGCAAGGCTGAGATGTTCCCCGTGGAGTGCATTGTGCGCGGGTATCTGGCCGGCAGCGGGCTGGCAGAATACCAGAAGAGCGGCACGGTCTGCGGCATCAGCCTGCCGCAGGGGCTTGAGAACTCCTCCAAGCTGCCGGAGCCCATCTTCACGCCGTCCACCAAGGCTGACATCGGCGGTCACGATGAGAACATCAGCTTCGTGCGCTGTGCGCAGCTGATCGGCGAAGATGACGCGCAAGAGCTTTCGCGCCTGTCGGTGCAGATCTATGCAACGGCGGCCGCATACGCGGAGAAGCGCGGCATCATCATCGCGGATACGAAGTTCGAATTCGGCCGCGTCGGTGACACCATCATCTTGGGTGATGAGGTGCTGACCCCGGATTCTTCGCGCTTCTGGCCAGCGGATCAGTATCACGTGGGCGCAAGCCAGCCGTCCTTCGACAAGCAATATGTGCGTGACTGGCTGTCTGCGCATTGGGACAAGACGGGCGAGCCGCCGCACCTGCCGGCTGATGTGATCGCGCGCACCTCTGAGAAGTACATGCAGGCCTATGAGATGATCACGGGGCGCAAGCTGGACGCATGACGTACCATATGAAGACACAGCGAATGAGCAGGAGAGGTTAGATGTCCCAGCGAAACCCGATGAATGAGCGCTACACCACCGAAAAGCACGCCGGTACCACGCGCAAGAGCGCTGCCAGCGCGAAGCCGAAGACCAAGGCGGCAGCCACCGTCACCATGGGCACGTCGAAGAAGACGCCGCAACAGCGCAAGGCCGAACAGAAGGCAGCGCGCAAGGCCGAGCAGGAGCGCCAGCGCGAACTGGACCGCAAGTACTACAAGCCAGACACCGAGCGCTTCAAGAAGCTGAAGCGCATCTGGTGGGCGTCCTTGGCAGGCGCCATCGTCTGCACCATCCTGTCCTGGGTGTTCCGTAACGTTCAGCCCACCTGGATCTCCTTCATCTGCCTGTTCGGCGCTTACGCGTTGATCATCTTCGCGTTCTACTTGGACTTCTCCAAGATCCGCAAGGAGCGCCGCGCCTATCAGGAGCGCATGGTGGCGCTTGAGGAGGCTCAGTCGAAGAAGGAGCGCAAGCAGCAGGCCCGCATGGGCGGCCACGCCAAGGATGAGCCCGCTGCCGCAGAGGCCGCGAAGGAGAGCGCAGACGTGACCGATGCACCGCAGAGCAAGCCATCATTCGCCAGCAGGCTCTTCGGCAAGAAGAAGAGCGCTCAGGCTGCCACCGAAGAGGCGGCTGACGCATAAGAGCACCATCACCGCCGCGGGCTCAGCGCCTGCGACGCCTTTGCCATGCCCATCGGGCGCCCAATCGGATCAAGGAGGAGACATGGTCAAGCGCGTCTACGTGGAGAGGAAGCCCGGTTTCGACGGAGAGGCGCGCAAGCTGGCCTCGGAGCTCAGGGATGCGTTGGGCGTTGCCGCGCTGGATGGCGTCAGCATCATCAACCGCTATGACGTGGAGGGCGCCGATGATGCGCTCTTCGCCCAATGCGTGAGCAGCGTCTTCTCCGAACCGCAGACCGATGACGTCACATTCACATTGGATGAAGCGGTGGCCCTCCATAAGCCCGCGGCGCATTGCGAAGGGGATGTGTGCACGTTCCCTGGACCGCGTACCGTGTTCGCCGTGGAATTCCTGCCTGGGCAGTTCGACCAGCGCGCCGATTCAGCCAGCGAATGCATCCAGCTGATCAGCCAAGGGGAGCGACCGCTCGTGCGCAGCGCCACAGTCTATGCCCTAGATGGCAATCTGACCGACGAAGAGCTCAGCGCCATCAAGCACTATGTGATCAATCCCGTGGAAGCGCGCGAGGCGTCGCTGGATGAGGTTGCCACGCTGGCGCAGGATTTCGAAGAGCCAGCGGATGTGGAGGTGCTGACGGGCTTTCGGAGCTTGGACGCCGATGCGCTGGCCGTATTCATCCAAGAGCGTGGGCTGGCTATGGACCTGGCGGATATCACAGCGCTGCAGAGCTACTTCCAAGACGAAGGGCGCGATCCCACCATCACGGAAGTGAAGATGGTGGACACGTACTGGTCGGATCATTGCCGGCACACCACGTTCGGCACGGAGCTGACGGATATCCAGATAGCTGATGAGCAGGTGCAGGCGGCGTTCGACACCTATCTTGAGCTGCGCCGGGAATTGGGGCGCGAAGAGAAGCCCATCTGCCTCATGGACATGGGCACCATCGGCGCGAAGGCGCTCATATCCACGGGCGAGCTGACGGGTCTGGATGAATCCGAGGAGATCAACGCGTGCACGGTGCGGTGCAAGGTGGACGTGCGCGGCGAAGAGCAGGATTGGCTGTATCTCTTCAAGAACGAGACGCACAACCATCCCACGGAGATAGAGCCGTTCGGTGGCGCAGCCACGTGCTTGGGCGGTGCCATTCGCGATCCCCTTTCGGGGCGCGCCTACGTCTATCAGGCCATGCGCGTCACCGGTGCGGCAGACCCGCGCGTGCCCATCGAAGAGACGCTGCCGGGCAAGCTGCCGCAGCGCAAGCTGGTCACCACGGCGGCGCAGGGGTATTCGTCCTACGGCAACCAGATCGGGCTGGCCACGGGGCAGGTACACGAGCTGTATCACCCGGGATATGCGGCGAAGCGCATGGAGATCGGCGCGGTGGTGGGAGCTACGCCTGCGTCCGACGTGCGTCGCGAAGTGCCCGCGCCCGGGGACGTCATCGTGTTGTTGGGCGGCCGTACGGGTCGTGATGGCATCGGGGGCGCCACGGGGTCTTCGAAGGCGCATAGCGCCACGTCCATCGAGACGTGCGGGGCCGAGGTCCAAAAGGGCAACCCGCCCGTGGAGCGCAAGATCCAGCGCTTGTTCCGCAATTCAGAGGCGTGCCGCATGATCAAGCGCTGCAATGACTTCGGCGCTGGCGGCGTGTCCGTGGCCATCGGGGAACTGGCTGATGGGCTTGAGATCCATCTTGACCGCGTGCCCAAGAAGTATGAGGGTCTGGACGGCACGGAGCTGGCTATATCCGAGAGCCAGGAGCGCATGGCTGTGGCTCTGGCAGCAGATGACGTGGATGACTTCATCGCGTTGGCTCAGGCGGAGAACCTAGAAGCCACGCCGGTGGCGGTGGTCACCGAAGAGCCGCGCGTGCGCATGGAGTGGCGTGGCAAGACCATCGTGGATGTTTCACGCGCGTTCTTGAATAGCAACGGCGCTCCGAAGCAGGCGCGCGTGTGCGTGCCGGATCTTCCGGGCCTGGATGCGGTGGAGCCGCACGTACCGGAAGGCGCCACGCTGGCTGAGGTGCTGGACGGCCTTGTGTCAGATATCAATGTGGCTTCCAATAAGGGCTTGGCTGAGCGCTTCGACTCCACCATCGGCGCGGGCACCGTGCTCATGCCCTTCGGCGGCGCGTGCCAGCTGACCGCTCCGCAGGCCATGGTCTCGAAGCTGCCGGTCCTGGGCGGCCAGACCACGACGGTCTCCGGTCTCTCATGGGCGTTCGACCCCTACATCAGCGAGCAGAACCCCTTCACGGGCGCCTATCTTGCCGTGATGCAGTCCGTGGCGAAGCTGGTGGCTACGGGTTTCGAGCGGCGCAAGACCTACCTCACCTTCCAGGAGTACTTCCAAAAGCTGGGCGACAGCCCTGAGCGCTGGGGGCAACCCATGGCCGCTGTGCTGGGCGCGCTCATGGCTCAGCTGGCATTCGGCGTGGGCGCCATCGGCGGCAAGGATTCCATGTCGGGAAGCTTCGAGGATCTGGATGTGCCGCCTACGCTGGTGTCCTTCGCCACCGCGGTGGGAGATATCAGCCGTGTGACCTCACCGGAGTTCAAGGCGCCTGGCAGCCGCGTGGTCTGGGTGTGTCCCTTGAGCGATGTGCCGGCAGACATCATGGGTGCGTTCGACGCTGTGGAGGCCCTCATTGGCGCGGGTGTGGTGCGCAGCTGCATGGCGGTGGGCGCGGCTGGCTTGGCGGAGGCCGTCTTCAAGATGTGCGTGGGCAACCGGATCGGCTTTGCGTTCGATGAGCTGGTCACATTGGACGACCTCACGTTGCTGAATCTGGGCACGTTCGTCGTGGAGCTGGCAGAAGGCGTCACGCTTGAAGATGCGTTGCAGGTTGCGCGGGCGGCGCTCGGTGGTAACGCGAAGGAAGATGCTCCCTTCGATTGCGTCATGAACGCCCAGGGAGATGGGTGCGAGATCCTGAACCTGGGCGTGACCACTGATGCCTATCAGATGGCGCTGCGTGACGATGTGGCTGATCTGGCTGTGCTGCAAGAGGCGTGGGAGGCACCGCTGGAGGATGTGTTCCCGTATCGCACGTCGGCGGAGGACGCCAGCACGATCGAAGAGGTGCCCACGCTCAGCTTCACGGCAGGAGGCGGTGCTGTCTATAGTGGTGCGAAGATAGCGCGTCCGCGCGTCATCATCCCGGTGTTTCCGGGCACCAACTGCGAATACGATACGCAAGCCGCCTTCGAACGTACTGGTGCGGATGTCACCGTGCAGGTCATTCGCAACCTGACGCCTGATGCCGTGCGCGAATCGGTGGATATCCTGGTGGAGAACATCAAGCGTGCGCAGATCGTGATGCTGCCAGGCGGGTTCTCTGGCGGCGACGAACCGGATGGGTCAGCGAAGCTGATCTGCGCTGTGTTCCGTGCGCCCGCAGTAGCTGATGCTGTGCGCGAATTGCTGCAGGTGCGTGACGGTCTCATGCTGGGCATCTGCAACGGATTCCAAGCGCTCGTGAAGCTGGGGCTCGTTCCGTTCGGCGACATCATGGAACCCTCAGATGAGCTGGCCACGCTCACGTTCAATGACATCGGTCGTCATCAGAGTCGCTTGGTGCGCACGCGCGTGGCTTCCAACCTGAGCCCGTGGCTTTCGGGATGTTCGGTGGGCGATGTGCATACGGTGGCCATCAGCCATGGCGAAGGCAAGTTCGTGGCGCCGGAAGGGCTGCTTGCGCAGATGGTGGAGCGGGGCCAAGTGGCTACGCAGTATGTGGATGCGGCAGGTGTTCCGTCCATGGATCTGGCCGTCAATCCGAATGGGTCCATGCTGGCTATCGAAGGGATCACGTCGCCCGATGGGCGCGTGTTCGGTAAGATGGGCCACAGCGAACGTGCAGGAGACAGCCTCTACCTGAACGTTCCCGGCAACAAGCATCAGCCCATCTTCGAAGCCGGTGTCCGCTACTTCCAATAGTGTGTCGGTCCCGCATACTGCGGGACCTCCTTGTATGGGACGGCCTTACACCTTTCGCTTCACTCAAGGTGAACGGCCTAACCGGGCTTTGCCCGGTTAGATGCCGCTTACGCGTCATCTACGAAGGGAGAGATCCAACCCTCGTGGGTGCCGCCAACGGGCGGCACGAGAACCAAACAATAGGTTTGTGCCTTGCACAAACCTATAACATCCTTTTTGCCTTCATGGGGTGATGGGGGCGCTCGGGTTTGGCTTCGCCCTGCGAAATCCATGATGGTGTATATCATGGATTTCTTGGGCTGCAGAATCACCCTCGACCCCCATCACCCCATTCGGCTCTGTAACAGAAAATGGATAGGCCGCAGATCCTGCGGCAACCCTTTCAGGGCTGCGCACAGGATCTGCGGGGTCCGGCAGGTACCTGCATCTCTTCCTTGCTTGTTGCGCTTTTGGTTCTCGTGGGTGCGGCCAACTGGCCGCACGATCTAAGATGATGGCCCTGTGCTTTGCACAGGGCCATCACCATCATCTTGTTGTTGCTGCCTGGAAAGTGACGCGGCGCAGGTGGTTATCTAACCTGAGAGCCCTTTTCCGCCGCGCAAACTAACAGCGCAGTGCAAGCACTGCGCAGAGGGGTTGCCGGTTCCCGGCAACCCAGACAGAGGAGAAGTCAGTGGCGCGTCTTACGACGCGCATTCATCCGTGCCGCCAGTTGGCGGCACCCACGAGGATCTGTACCTGGTTGATGTGGGTGCGGCCAACTGGCCGCGTATCACGGGCGTATCAGGGGGACGGAGGAGTGAGATGCGCTTCGCGCGTCTCACTCCTCCGTCCCCCTGATAGAGCCCTGAATGGTACGATGTTCGCACGAAGCACAGGCTCACAGGAAAGGTGACATCATGGCGAAGGTAGAGCCGTCCATGGATGCATGGCTCAAGGAAGCCAAGCAATCAGAGCAGGCAGACCAGTGCGGAATGTTCCTCGTGCACAACGGCATCGTGCGCGTGACCCCGAAGCGGGAGGTTCGCGAAGGCATCCAGGGCTTGGGTCAGGTGGCTCAGGTAGAGTTCTCCTACGATGAGGCAGGCGTTGAAGCTGCCATCGAAGAGGCGCTGACGTGGCCGGGCGTGCATTACGTGCGCGTGTGGCTGAACGAAGGCGCGCTGTCCGTGGGCGAATCCATCATGTACGTGCTCATCGGCGCGGACATCCGCCCGAACTGCATCGATGCGCTGCAGAAGCTGGTCGGCCACATCAAGAATGATCTGGTGGTGGAAAAGGAGATCTATGCGTAATCCCGCACAGCGAAGCATCCGAAAAGCGGCGCGCGTTGCTCTTGCATGCGTGCTCGCCTGCGGCATGGCAAGTGCTGTGCTCATCACCGCTGGGTGCAGCTCCGCCACGCAGAGCATCAATCAGCAGCCGTCAAGCGGCGTACCGGATGATGTGGGCCTGGCGCCTATCCAGAAGGTCACCTCTGACGATCCCTTGCTCGCGTTCGCAGCCAATTCCTCTACAGCAGTGCTGAATGGCCCCGAAGCGAACGGATCATTCGACGGACCGGATAGCTTCGCTGAGAAGAACTTCTGCTTCTCTCCCGTGTCGCTCTACCTGGCTTGCACACTGCTTGGCGCTGGCACGCAAGGACCAGCCCAAGAGCAGCTGCTGGATCTTCTGGGCATGGAGGATGGCAGCGCGCTCAAGACGGAGAGCGAACAGCTCCGCCAGCAGCTGGAAGAGACCTATGGTGATGCCATCATCCAAGTGGCGGATTCCATCTGGGCTGGTGAGGGCTACGAATTCACTGACGCCTACATACAGGCAGTGGAGGCCTTGGGCGGCGGTGCGTTCGAAGCGAAGTTCGGCACCGATGAAGCGAATCGGCAGATCTCCAGTTGGATCAGCGACCAAACGAAGGGCCTTTTGAAGCCGCAGATCTCCACGGAGTTGGGACAAGCCGCCCTGCTCATCAACACCATCTACTTCAAGGATGCCTGGGCTTCCCAGTTCGACGCAGCCAACAACGAAGTGGCGCCGTTCGAGGCGCCGGGCTTCGACGTGCAGGCGAACTACATGCGCCAAGAGATAGCGGATTCCTCTTACACCACCGGCAACGGATTCACGGCGGCGCGCCTGTCGTTCTCGGGCGGATCCACCATGACCTTCGTGCGTGCCAATGACGATACGCGCCTCTATACGCTCTTCGACAGCGCGCAGAAGATGCAAGACCTGTTGAGCTTGGACATGGATCTTGCCACCGTGGATTGGTGGATGCCGAAGTTCACCGTGGAATCTTCCATGAAGGATCTGGCGAAGACGATGCAGGCGCTGGGCGTGACGAACGTCTTCACGGGCGATGACCCCCAGGCGTTCGCGCCCATGTTGGCTACGGATGAAGGCACGGGCTTCCGTGTGTCGGAGATCATGCAGGATACGCACCTGGCGCTTGACGAGGATGGCGTGGAAGCGGCAGCGTTCACGGCTATCGGAGTGGAGAAGATGGCGCTTCTGCCTGAGACGGAGCCGGTCGAATTCAAGCTGGATCGGCCGTTCTTGTATTACGTAACCTCATCTGATGGCGTCATTCTATTCGTGGGGGTTATGTACAATCCCAATCTGTGAATCCGTGTTTGAGCAAAGGACAAGAACATGTCGCTTCCTGCATCTGATCTGTCGAAACAACCTGACCACCGTACCACGATGGACCTCGGTCTCGTGCTTCCGGAAACGGCCGAAGTGCGCGACGGGCGCCTCTTCGTGGGGGGCGTGGACCTCACGGACCTGGCTCGCACCGAAGGCACGGCGCTCTATGTGTTCGATGAGCAGCACCTGCGCCATCAGATGGAGGCGTACGTGACGGCCTTCCGCAGCCAGTATCTGAATGCGGACATCATCTATGCCAGCAAGGCGTTCCTGAACAAGGCGGTCGTGCGCATCGTGGAAGAGGAGGGTCTTTGCCTTGACGTGTCTGGTGGCGGAGAGCTGGCATGCGCGCTTTCGGTGGATTACCCCGCTGCACGCGTGTTCGTGCATGGCAACAACAAGACGCCGCGCGAGCTTGAGGAGGCCATCTCCGCCGGTGTGGGCCGCATCGTGGTGGACAGCTTCGATGAGCTGGACCGCGTTTCGAAGATAGCCGGCGAACACGGCATCACCCAGGAGATCTATCTGCGCATCACACCCGGCGTGGAAGCGGATACGCATGAATACATCAAGACCGGGTGCGAGGATTCCAAGTTCGGTTTCACCATGAAGGACGGCTTCGCGCTTGCGGCGGTGGGCCGCGCGCTGAGCACGCCGAATGTGCACCTGGTGGGGCTGCACTGCCACATCGGGTCGCAGATCTTCAAGCTGGACCCGTTCGCCGAGGCGGCGCAGGTGATGGTGGCCTTCCTCGATCAGATCCGCACGGAATACAGTGCGACGCTGGGGGAGCTGGATCTGGGCGGCGGCCTGGGCATCGCGTATCTGACAGATGACCAGCCAGCCAGCGTCCAGGAGTTCGCGCAGATGCTCTGCGGCGCTGTGAAGGATGCGTGCGGCCGCCATGACTTCCCGCTGCCACGGCTGTTGGTGGAGCCGGGCCGTTCGCTGGTGGCCAATGCGGGCATGACGCTCTATACCGTGGGCACCATCAAGGAGCTGCCGGGGATCCGCACGTTCGTGGCTGTGGATGGTGGCATGTCAGACAATATCCGTACCGCGCTCTATCATGCTGATTACGAGCCCACGCTGGCCAACAAGGCAGATCAGCCGCGCACGCAGATCGTCACGCTCTGCGGCAAGCATTGCGAAAGCGGCGATGCGGTGGTGCTGGACATGCCCCTGCAGGAAGCAGAGGTGGGGGACATCGTCTGCGTGTTCAGCACAGGCGCATACAACCAGACGATGGCCAGCAACTACAATGGCCAACCGCGCCCGGGCGTGGCGTTCTTGCGCGACGGCCATGCGAAGATGGTCACGCGCCGCGAAACGTATGAGGACCTCTACGCGCGCGATACGCTATGAGATAGAATCTTCCTCCATAAGAGACGCGCGAAAGCAAGGAGATATCCATGACCATAAAGATGGGGCTCGTAGGCACGGGCACGGTCGGCGGCGGCTGCATCGACATCCTGCAGAAGCATCGCGAAGGGTTCGAACGCCATTTGGGCGTGGACGTGGAGCTTGCGCGCGTCTGTTCGCTGAGTCCAGCCGAAGCGGAGGCGCACGGCGTGGGACATCTGTTCACGAATGACTATCACGACATCGTGAATGATCCTGACATCCAGATCGTGGTGGAGCTCATCGGTGGCACCACCATCGCGAAGGACGTGGTGCTGGACGCGCTGGCCGCGGGCAAGAACGTGGTCACAGCGAACAAGGCGCTCATGGCCACGCATTGGCGCGAGGTCATGGCCGCGGCAGACGCATCGGGCAAGGACCTCATGTTCGGCGCCAGCGTGGGTGGCGGCATCCCCATCATCGGACCCTTGCGCCATTCGCTCATCGCCAACCAGATAGACACGGTCATGGGCATCGTGAATGGCACCACCAATTACATGCTGACGAAGATGGCCGAAGAGGACATGAGCTATGCAGAGGCGCTGGCCGAAGCACAGGCGAAGGGCTTCGCGGAAGCAGATCCGTCGGCTGATGTGGACGGCTACGATTCAGCAGCGAAGATCGCCATCCTGGCATCCATCGCCTTCGACAGCTTGGTCACCATAGATGACGTTTACACGAAGGGCATCACCAGCATCGACACGACGGATCTGGAAGCGGCCCGCGACATGGGCTATGTGGTGAAGCTTTTGGCCATCGCGCATCGCATGGATGATGGCATCGACGTGCGCGTGCATCCCACCATGATCCCGCAGGGTCATCAGCTGGCTTCCGTGGGAGGCGTGTTCAACGCTATCTATGTGGTGGGCGATTTCGTGGGCGAGACCATGTTCTTCGGTGAAGGCGCGGGTGCGGGTGCCGCTGCCAGCGCTGTCATGGGAGATGTGCTGGATATCGCTGAGCGGTTGGAGCAGCAGGTGCCTCCGAAGGAGTCGCATCTGTGCACGGATGAGCTGCCCATCCGCCGCATCGAGACGCTCTCCATGAAGTATTACATCCGCTTCACGGTGGCGGACAAGCCGGGTGTGCTGGCGCGCATGGCTGGCGCTTTCGCCGAGCACGATGTCAGCATCCACTCCATGATGCAGCGGGGTGCTCAAGACGACGGACATGTGGACGTGGTCTATGTCACGCATACGGCACGCGAATCGGACATCCGCGCAGCCATCGACCAGATAGCAGCCACAGACGGGCTTCTCTTCGGCGAACCTTCTGTCATCCGTGTAGAAGAGTGAGCAAAAGGGACGTTCCAAATGACTCATTCCATCGGCGTCATCTTCGACTGCGATGGCACGCTGCTGGATTCCATGGAGATGTGGCATTCGCTGGACGACCGCTTGGCGGCGCGTGCCGGTGTCACATTGACAGCGGCGGATCGCGACTTCCTGACCGCTTGCACGTTGGAGGAATGCGGCGTCTATTTCCATGAGCAGCTTGGCGTGGGCGCATCAGCGGCGGCGGTCATGGAGGCGTTCGATGAGGAGCTGCTGCGCTTCTACCGCGACGAGGTGACGACGAAGCCCGGCGCGCGCTCATTGGTGGAGGCGCTTGCGAACGCAGGGGTGCCCATGGCCATTGCCTCATCCACGCCGCCAGGGCTCTTGCGCATCGGGCTTGAGCGCGCGGGCCTTGCCAGTGCCATGGAGGTTATCCTCTCTGTGGAGGACGTGGATTCGTCGAAGCGCGAGCCGCTCGTGTATGATCGCGCGCGCGAAGCATTGGGGACGGAGCGCGCGGCAACCTGGGGTGTGGAGGACGCGCTCTACGCCATTCGCACGCTCAAAGGTGCTGGGTATCGCACGCTCGCTGTCTTCGACAGCATGACAGCGGGGACGCCCTCTGATCTGGCCGCCGAAGCGGATGTCTTCTGCTTGTCGCTGAAGGACGTGGGGTTGTCAACGTTAATGTGACGGTTGTCCTCATCTTTGGAGCAAGCTGGTACGATCGGTTCATGACTGGACCCATGCACACAGAGAGCTTCTCCACCCTGAAGGATGACTTGGACCGCAAGTATCACGTCCGCTGGTACAAGCGCATGTTGTCCGCGCCGGTGGACGCTCAGAAGCTGCCCGTGGGCATGAAGGTGTTCGGCGCGCTCTGCGTGATCGGTGCCGCGTTCGCCATCTACGAAGTGGTGCTGGCCACCATTGCCGCCATCGGCATGCTCCAAGATGGCGGCATGGCGTACTACGGCATCTCCACCGTTGTGGTCACGTTCCTGCGATTGGTGGACATCACGCTTCTGGCTGTGGCGTTCTCGGTGATGGGCATCCGGCTCTTGCTGAATCAGCGCCGCTATGCCGCGCTGGTCATCTACGGCGAATACATCCTGCTGCTCATCGGTGCCATCTGTGCGCTCATGCTCTTCGGCGTCAGCATCCGTCTTGCCATCTACATCGGCTTGTTCGCGCTCTTGGTGGCGCTGCAGGTCTATCTGGATCCGTCGCTGCGCGGCGAGCGCGAACTGCAGCGCAAGCTGCATGACTCAGAGCTGAAAGAGGAGCAAGAAGAAGGCGTGCTGGGACGCGACCTCTCCGGGCGCGGCTACATGGCGCTCAACTTCTTCAATCTGTTCTGGCTCTTCGTGGTGGCCAGCGTGCTGGGGGATCTCATGGAGACGGTGGTGCACGTGCTGATCGTTGACCCCGGGCAATGGCAAGATCGTGCAGGGCTCTTGTTCGGGCCGTTCTCGCCCATCTACGGTTGCGGCGCGTTATTGATGACGTTGGCTCTGAACCGGTTCTACAAGTCGAATATCATCCTGATCTTCTTCGTGAGCGCCATCATCGGCGGCGCGTTCGAATTCTTCGTGAGCCTGTTCATGCAGTACACCTTCGGTGCCGTAGCGTGGAACTATACCGGGCAGTTCCTCTCTATCGACGGGCGCACGTGCGGATGGGCCATGGGGTGCTGGGGACTGCTCGGCGTATTGTGGATCAAGCTCATCCTGCCGGTTCTGGTATGGCTCGTGAACAAGATCCCGTGGAACTGGCGCTATGCGGTCACAGCCGTAGCCGCTGTGCTCATGGCTGTGGATTGCGTGATGTCCCTGCAGGCGCTGGATTGCTGGTATGAGCGGCTTTCGCATGATCCGGTGGTCACCCCTATCCAGCATTTCTACGCGGATCATTTCGACAACGCATACATGGCCGATCGATTCCAGTCCATGACCGTGGATCCTGGTTCCGCCATCCGCGGCGGTCACGCCTAGCGTCTCCAGGTCAATCTTTTTTGCCTTCATGGGGTGATGGAGGTGCTCGGGTTTGGCTTCGCCCTGCGAAATCCATGATGGTGTATATCATGGATTTCTTGGGCTGCAGAATCACCCTCGACCCCCATCACCCCATTCGTCTCTGTAACGAAAATGGATAGGCCGCAGATCCTGCGGCAACCTTTCAGGCTGCGCACAGGATCTGCGGGGTCCGGCAGGTACCTGCATCTCTTCCACAAAATGTATCGGTGCTGCTTCGCAGCACCTCTTTGTAAGGGACGGCCTTACGGATGCTTCGCA
>CANODU010000027.1 GCA_947565185.1 uncultured Eggerthellaceae bacterium
ATTCTACTAACACAGTGTTTTTTTCGATCTCCCGCTTGCTCTCAGGAATTTTTTCATACATTTCTTGCATTTTGCGTGGCTGCGTGAAGAATTGATCGCAAATCATATTAAGAAGATCGAAAAGATAAAGTGCGTCATCTTTGTTTTCATTCAAATTAAGCGTACCTGGATGGACTGACTCATTTCCGCTAACCCGGATAATATCAAGAGCCTTTATCAAGCTACTATCAATCGGCCGATCCTTCAGTTTCTTAATATCTTGAAAAATATTTCCAGAGGATTCCTTTTGCAGGACTTCTTTAAGCAACAATTGCAAAGCAAGCCTAAGTAATGCAGCGGCTGAAACTGGAGACAAAGCTATAACCCTGGAAGCTTCGATATATCGATTTCTAACACTTTCAGGCATATCAGCATTTGGTTCATTGACTGGACACGTAAAAGGATGCACTATTTCATCTTTATGCCAAACAGCAATTTGCCCGCAGTTCTCACATTTCGAGAACAGCCACTCCGTAAACGTATCATCGGAAATGACTTCCCCGGAAAATTGAAGAACGCGATCTTCCCGTCCTGGGACAGACACTAGATGCGCAGAAACCTCATTATCTCGTCCATACCACTTCTGTTTCGCTGTTACATCACAGTATGGGCATGTAAAAACATTTGAAAGATATTTAGGAGTAACATATGTTGGCATGAAGAACCTCTATTCCCACTCAATTGTCGCCGGGGGTTTGCTGGTGATGTCGTAGGCTACGCGGTTGATGCCAGGGACCTCCGCCACGATGCGCGAGGACACGCGCGCCAGCACCTCGTAGGGCAGCTTCGCCCAATCTGCCGTCATGGCGTCCGATGACTCCACGGCACGCAAGATGATCGGGCGCTGATAGGTGCGCTCGTCCCCCATGACGCCCACCGAGCGCACGTCGGGCAGCACGGCGAAATACTGCCACACAGGCCGCTCCCCGCATGCCTCGAACTGCTCTTGGTTGTACGCGTCCAACTCCTCGCGCACGATGGCGTCCGCGTTCTTCAGGATCTCGAGCTTCTCCGGTGTCACATCCCCGATGATGCGAATAGCCAGTCCCGGCCCTGGGAACGGCTGTCGATGCACGATATGATCCGGCAATCCCAAAGCCGTCCCCAGCGCACGCACCTCGTCCTTGAAGAAATGATCCAGCGGCTCGATCAGATCGAAATGCACGCCATCCGGAAACGGGATCAGGTTGTGGTGGCTCTTGATGGTTGATGCCTTGCCGCCAGTCTTGCGCGCGCCGCTCTCGATGATGTCCGGGTAGATGGTCCCCTGCGCCAGATACTTGACCGGGCGTCCATCCTCAACCAGATCCTCCGCCACCGCAAAGAACTCATTCCAGAATTGAGTCCCGATGATGCGCCGCTTCTGCTCGGGATCCGTCACGCCTGCCAAGAGCTCGGCGTACCTCTCCTCTGCATGCACATGCACGAAGTCCACGTCGAACTGCTTCGTGAACACCTCTTCCACTTCCTCAGGCTCCCCCTTGCGCAGAAGGCCATGATTCACGAACACGCACGTGAGCTGATCGCCAATGGCCTTCGAGCAGAGCGCAGCTACCACCGATGAATCCACACCGCCCGAAAGCCCCAAGATCACACGGCTGTCCCCCACCTGTTCGCGAATAGCCTCCACGCTGTCCTGGATGATGGAGTCCATCGTCCATGTGCGCTCAAGCCCACAGATATCGAACAGGAAGTTCGAGAGCATCTGTTGGCCATAGGGCGTATGGCGAACCTCGGGATGGAATTGCGTGGCATACAGCCGACGATCAGTGCATTCCATCGAAGCAACGGGGCAACCATCGGTGAATGAGGTGATCGCGAATCCATCCGGTACCTGGATCACGGCATCGCGGTGGCTCATCCACACGACCTGCTGGCACGGGGTCTCCCCCAGCAAGAGCGATGTTTCGCCTACCGGAGGCTCGTCAACCGCGAAATGTTCGCGGCGAAGCTCATCGACGATCAGCTGGCCGCATCTCCCATCCACGCGCGTGATCTCGACCGGTCCGTATTCGCCCTTGTCAGTGTGCCCCACGGTGCCTCCCAACACCTTCGCCATGATCTGCTGACCGTAGCAAAAGCCAAGCACCGGCACACCCAGCTCCAACACCCCCGGATCCAAAGACGGTGCATCCTCGGCATACACGCTGGCAGGACCGCCGGACAGGATGATAGCCACGGGGTGCAGGGCCGCCATCTCCTGCGCCGTCATGTCGCAGGGAACGATCTCTGAATACACACCCAGATCGCGCACGCGGCGCGCGATCAGCTGCCCATACTGGGCCCCGAAATCAACAACGAGAACGGTAGGGTTCGCAGATGAGACGGTGGCCATTGCGGTCCTTTCAACGGGAATTCAATGGTTCAGATTATACCGAGCGCACGGCTTGTCGCTTGGGGTATCTTGTGAATGAAAGAGGAGGGCGCATGGCTGCGAAGACGTTCAAGGAACCTGCCGAGATAGAAGTCCGCGGCGCGCGGGTGCACAACCTGAAGGACATCGACGTCAACGTGCCTTTGCATGAGCTGGTGGGCATCGCCGGCGTTTCCGGATCCGGCAAGAGCTCCCTTGCGCTGGGCGTGCTGTACGCCGAAGGGAGCCGTCGCTACCTGGAAGCGCTCTCCACCTACACGCGGCGCCGCATCAGCCAGACCACACGCGCACAGGTGAACGAGGTCCTGCACATACCCGCAGCCATCGCCCTTCGCCAGCGCCCGGCCACCCCTGGCGTCCACTCCACATTCGGCACCTCAACGGAACTGTTGAACTACCTGCGCCTCATGTTCTCGCGCCTTGGCAGCCACCAATGCCCGAACGGCCATCATGTGCCACCCAGCTTGAACGTCGCCATGGAGAAGCCGCTCACCTGCCCCGTTTGCCATGCAGAGTTCTATGGTCCCAGCGCCGAAGACCTGGCGTTCAACAGCGCCGGTGCCTGCCCCACTTGCGGCGGGACGGGCGTGGTGCGCGAAGTGGATGAGAGCACGCTCATCGCAGATGACGCGCTCACGCTGGAAGAGGGCGCCGTAGCCCCGTGGCGCCAGCTCATGTGGTCGCTCATGCCACAGGTAGCCAAGGAGATGGGCGTCCGCATAGACGTCCCGTACCGTAACCTCACGCCCGAAGAGAAGGACATCGTCCTGCACGGCCCCATGGAGAAGCGCCATATCCTCTACGTTCCCAAGAACAAGGATCACGCTACCGAACTGGATTTCACCTACTACAGCGCTGTGAACACCGTGAAGAACGCATTGGCGAAGGTGAAGGACGACAAGGGGCTCGCCCGCGTGGCCCGTTTCCTGAAACAGGAGACCTGTCCCGACTGCCATGGCAGCCGCCTCTCCGCAAAGGCGCGTTCAAGCTTGCTTGATGGACGGAACCTGGCGCAAGCCACTGCCCTCACATTGGACGCGCTGGCCACATGGATCCCCACCATTGGGCCAACGCTGCCGAAGGACATGCGCCCTATGGCAAGATCCATCACCTCCGAGATGGCTGAGCCCATTGAGCGCCTCCAACAGCTGGGCCTGGGATATCTAGCCCTCGACCGCGCCTCATCCACCCTTTCGAACGGCGAACGCCAGCGCGTGCAGCTCGCTCGCGCCGTGCGCAGTCGCACGACCGGCGTGCTCTACGTGCTGGACGAGCCATCGATCGGATTGCATCCGTCGAACGTAGATGGGCTCTTGGGCGTGATGGACGACCTGCTGGCCGACGGGAACTCGGTGGTCGTCGTGGATCATGACGTGCAGGTGCTGCGTGACGTGAACTGGATCATCGAGATCGGCCCCGGATCAGGCGCTGACGGCGGCCAGGTGATCGCGCAGGGCACCGTGTCGCACATAGAAGCGGATGCTGTATCGCGCATCGGTCCCTACCTCTCAGGCAAGCGCCGCGTGCAGGTGCGCAGCCGAGCGAATGAAGCGGCTCTGTTCGACTGGGGCGCCATCCAAATGGAGACTGGCCCCATCCATACCGTGAAGCCGCTCTCCGTCCAGATCCCCGAAGAGCGTCTGACCGCCATCACCGGCGTTTCCGGTTCGGGCAAGACCACGCTGATCCTGGAAGGCCTGGTCCCTGCGCTTGAAGCATCGTTCGCAGAACGCCCGCTTCCGGCGCACGTCAAGGCGCTGGACCCGTGCGACATCACCCAAGTCCACCTCATCGACGCCACGCCCATCGGCGCGAACGTGCGCTCCACTGTGGGCACGTATTCCGGCGTGCTGGACGATCTGCGAAGGCTGTTCGCGAAGCTCCCCGAAGCGAAGGAGCGCGGCCTCAAAGCGGGGGACTTCTCCTACAACACCGGAAGCCTGCGCTGCCCCACCTGCGACGGCACCGGCCAGATATCACTTGATGTGCAATTCCTACCTGATGTGGACATCCCATGTCCGGACTGCCAAGGATCGCGCTATGCAGACGCCGCCTATCACGTGCGCATGCCGCTGCCCGATGGGGATGAACTCGCGCTCCCAGAGCTGCTCGCGCTCACGGTCGACCAGCTGCTTGCGCGCGCCGAAGAGACGCACAAGGTCCGTGCGAAGCTGAAAACGCTCTCTGACCTGGGCCTTGGATACCTGACGCTCGGTGAAGCGACACCAGCGCTCTCAGGGGGCGAAGCGCAACGCCTGAAGCTTGCAGGAGAGATGCACAAGCGGCAAAAAGGTGCGCTCTTCGTCTTCGACGAACCCACGATCGGATTGCACCCGCATGATGTGGAAGTGCTCCTGGGCGTGCTGCAGCAGCTGATCGACAAGGGTGCCACCGTCGTGGTCATCGAACATGACTTGGACATGATCGCGAACGCTGACTACGTGGTGGATCTGGGGCCGGGTGGTGGAGATGCGGGTGGCCGCATCGTGGCCGAGGGCACGCCTGAGGCCATCGCTGCCAACCCACAGAGCGTGACGGGACGGTATCTGGCTCAAGAACTGCACTGAGCGCCAAGGCCCCTTGCAGCAGTGCAGGCGGTTGCCTGCACCCACATCAATCTGCCGCAGGGTGGTTGTGCTTACACCAACCAACGAAGCACCTGTTACAAGCCAACAGCAGTAGCGCCCGCTTCGGCCTGCTCGCGCGTGAACCCCTCGTACTCCAGCTGGTCGATCAGATCATCGCGGGTGAACTCCATCGTGTCCACGTACTGCGCGGCCATCTCTGCCGCCTTCGTATTCCAGTCCACGCCCAGCTTATCCGCAGCATAGACGGCATCATCATGAGAATACCCCTCGGATTCCAACACGGCCACGATGCCTGAACGCGAGAACGGCATCTCGGACATATGCAGCTTCGCAGACATGAACGCATTCGCCTGCGTCGGCGTCTCTGTCACCGCTGCAGGTGCGTCACCTGAAGCATCGGCCGCTCCTCCCCCCTGAGCACCTTCGCCTGAGTCCTGACTGCCGTTGGCCACAGCACTTGCCACCACGCCACCCACGGCACCTGCGGCACCGCTTTCGCCTTGAGCCCCAGCCGCTGCATCCGGTACGCTTTCATTCGCCGCAGCACCAGAAAGCGTCCCCGCTTGAGCACCGGTTGACGCCTGTTCTTGTCCGGCATCAACGCCTGCGCCAACGACATGCGCGACCACGACGATGCACGCCGCGAACAGCACGACTGCCAGACCGCACGCCAACGCCCATGTCTTCCATTGAGGATGCTCTTCCATCGCGCTCTTGATGCGCGAGTCCCCTTGAGCACGTAGAGCCACCTACACCTCTTCCAGATACATCCTGCGCAGTTCGCGCTTCTCGGCCTCCCCGAAGTCGAGCTCTCGCTCCATATACGCATCGATGGAGCCGAATACGCCACGCATGGCTTCCATAGCAGCATCGAAGTACACCACGTGCGCATAAGCATACGCCTCGATGTCCAAGTCTATGCCGCGTGCCACCTTGAGCGTGCGCAGAATGCCCTCCATGCGGGCGATCCACCCGCCGATGAACAGATTCGTGGCAAGGTAGTCCGCCAAGATGTGCTGAGGGGACACGCCCAGCGCATGCTCCACCAGGATGGCGCCGATCCCGGTGCGATCCTTTCCCTGCGTGCAATGCCAAAGCGTTGCGCCCTCTTTCGCCTGCAGCAGATCATGCAAGAAGCGCTTGTACGACTCTATCCCCGTTTCGCCCAGAATGGCCTTCGGGTAGAGGTCCTTGATGGTATCGAACGGATGCTCCGTGAATTCGCGCATGAGCTTCTTGTCCTTCGCAAGATTCGTGCGCCCCACCGTGATGATGGCACCCTCCGAAAGCGCTGGCATGTTCACGTACTCCACACCTGAGAGCAGCGGGATGGGATCGGGCGAGCGCTCTACTTCCAAGGGCGTGCGAAAGTCCACGATGTATTCCATGTCATGCATGCGAACCAGTTGCTTGACGTCCGACGCCGTTGCCTCGCCCAATGCGCCTGAGCGCAGCAACCGGCGCTTGCGGATGCGCTTGCCATCTTCGGTGGGCATGCCGCCCAGATCGCGCGCGTTATCAACGCCCTTGAGCGCCATGTAGCCGAAATTCGGGAACCCGGGAATGGGATCCGGCATCTCCGGCTTCGCGGGCATGCCTGGCTTCGGCGCCTGCTTGCGCACTGTGACGGTTTCCCGCTTCGCTGCTTCGTCCTTCTCAGCCATGGCTCATCTCCTCTGCTCAATGCAGGTGATGATAATCCATGACGCGCGCTCCCCGCTGCGCTGTAGGCGTTTTGTATACCTGCTCATGAAGGCTGCATCTGTACGGATCGCATGATATGAAACCCGGGAAGACCACGAAGCGGGGGGTTGACAACATGCCCTTGCTGCCTATATTTATGAATACATGTTCATATGTTTAATCATGAGAGGAATGCGACATGCCCGAAGATGAGCTCCTCTACGAACTGGCGGACCTGTTCAAGGTCTTCGCGGACACCACGCGCGTGAAGATCCTCTACGCGCTCATGGAAAGCGAACTGAGCGTGGGAGATCTGGCCGACATCGTCGGCGCATCCCAAAGCGCCACCTCGCACCAGCTGCGCATCTTGAAGCAGGCGCACTTGGTCAAGTTCCGTCGTGACGGGAAGAGCGTCATCTACTCCCTGGCCGACGAGCATGTGAACACCATCCTAGACCAAGGCCTCACGCACATCTGCGAATGACCCTGGCGAAGACCTATCCATCCCCTCAGAAAGGAACACCCATGAAGCGCTCCTACAAGCTCCAAGACCTCGATTGTGCGAACTGCGCATCGAAGATGGAATGCGACATCCAAAAGCTTCCTGGCGTTGACAGCGCTCGGATCAGCTTCATGACCAGCAAGCTCACCATCGAAGCCGATGCCGATGAGTTCGACCGCCTTCTGGATGAGGCGCAGTCCATCTGCAGTCGCTATGAAAAGGACTGCGTGATCCTCCACTGACCGCAACCCGCTGATCGCCCTTGAAAGCTCTGCCCACCCCCGGAATGGAAGCCTGGACATGACCAAGAAACAGAAGCGCTGGCGCAACCGCATCATCGTTGCTCTCATCATCTTCGCTGCCATCTTCACAGGTGAGCTCACCGGTGCGATCGAGCACGCCTTCGGCGAGAAGGATGCCCTTTATGTGGAATTCGCCCTCTTCCTCATCCCCTATCTCATAGCGGGCTATGACGTGCTGGCTGAGGCCGGTCGCAACATCCTGAAGGGCCATGGCCTGGATGAGAACTTCCTCATGAGCGTGGCCACCATCGGCGCATTCGCCTTGGTGTTCTTCCCTGATTCTGGCCCGCACACGGCCGAAGGGGCCGCCGTCATGCTGTTCTACCAGGTGGGTGAGCTCTTCCAGAGCTATGCCGTGGGCAAATCCCGCCAGTCCATATCCGACATGATGGACATCATGCCAGAATTCGCGAACGTGATGCGCAACGGACAGCTCGTGCAGGTAGACCCGAACGACGTTGCCGTGGGAGACGAGATCATCGTGAAACCCGGCGAACGCGTTCCCTTGGATGGCACCGTCATAGCGGGACGATCCCAGCTGGACACCTCAGCGCTCACCGGCGAATCCGTGCCGCGCTCAGCGCACCCCGGCGAAGAGGTCATCTCCGGCTGCATCAACCTGAACGACACGCTCACCGTACGCGTCACGAAGCCATACGAGGATTCGACCGTGAGCCGCATCCTGGAGTTGGTGGAGAACGCCGCGGACAAGAAGGCGCAGACCGAAAGCTTCATCACGCGCTTCGCCCGCTATTACACCCCCATCGTGGTGGGACTCGCCGCCATGATCGCCATCCTGCCGCCGCTGCTGGGAGCTGGCCCCTGGGCGGATTGGGTGCTGCGCGGCCTTACGTTCCTCGTGGTGTCATGCCCCTGCGCGCTGGTCATCAGCGTCCCGCTCTCGTTCTTCGGGGGCATCGGCGGCGCGTCCAAGCTGGGCATCCTCATCAAGGGCTCGAACTACCTCGAAGCGCTCTCACAGGTAGACACGGTCGTGTTCGACAAGACAGGCACGCTCACCTCAGGCACCTTCGAAGTGACCACCGTCGCGCCAAGCGCATCCGTGAGCTCTGAGCAGCTGCTCCAATGGGCCGCCGCAGCTGAGGCCTTCTCCACGCATCCCATCGCCCAGTCCATCAGCCGCGCATGCGCAGCGCCCATCGATGCAGCCAAGATCACCGAGAGCAGTGACATCCCTGGTCAGGGCGTGCGCGTCTGCTACGAGGATGATGTGATCCTGGCGGGCAATGGGCGCCTCATGGATGAGAATGGCATCCCCTACACGCCATCAGACTTCGTCGGTACGCAGGTCCATGTAGCCGTGAACGGCCAATTCGCGGGCACGGTGGTCATCGGCGACGTGGTCAAGCCAGACGCGAAGGAGGCCGTGAGCGCGCTCTATCGCGCAGGCGTGCGCACCACCGTCATGCTGACGGGCGATCAGACATCCGTGGCGAACGCCGTTGCTGCAGACCTGGGGATCGCCGAAGTGCGCGCAGAGCTCTTGCCACACGAGAAAGTGGAACAGGTGGAAGCACTGTTAGAGCACGACGGTGCGGGCAAGGTGGCCTTCGTGGGCGACGGCATCAACGATGCGCCTGTGCTCATGCGCGCTGATGTCGGCATCGCCATGGGCGCCATGGGCTCTGACGCTGCCATCGAAGCGGCAGACATCGTGCTCATGGACGATCGACCGACCCAGATCGCGCGCGCCATCAAGGTAGCGCACAAGACCATGCGGATCGTCTGGCAGAACATCGTGTTCGCCTTAGGGATCAAATTCGCTGTGCTCATCTTGGCAGCGCTTGGCATCGCCAATATGTGGATGGCCGTCTTCGCCGATGTCGGCGTGGCCGTGATCGCCATCCTGAACGCGATGCGCGCCATGCGCACGAAGGGGCTCTGACCCATCACGCCTCCGTTCGTGATCTCATCACAGACGCGCAACCTTTAGTCAACATCTGGCGGTAGCTTCTCCTTGGAAAAGGAGGTGTGGCTATGCTTTCAGTCAGAGGCGACAACGAACGCACGCTGCCGCATGATAGAGGAGGCTACGATGAGAAAAGAACAGATCCGCGAACTGGCTGACCATATCCATCTGACAACGTTCCAGCCGAAGGAATATGCAAACGAGGTATCAGCGGGCGGGCCGCTGGTCTCCATCTACGTGCCTGTGAAGCGCACCGAGCGCGAAGATCGCCGCGACGAGTGGGATCGCATCGAATTCAAGGACCTGTGCGCAGAAGCGCTGCGTCGCCTTGCGGAGAGCTATGACGAAGCGGCCTACGCTGGCATCCAAGAGAAGCTGGAATACATCCTTGCCCATGAGGATCTGCCGCTTTGGGTGGATGCTTCACAGGGGCTGGCATTCTTGGTCACGAACCAGGATGCGTATGTCATCAACATGAACACGGCACCTGATGCGTGCGTCGTAGCAGGTCCGCAGTTCTACCTGAAGCCGCTCTTCCGCGATGCCATGTTCCAGATGAGCTACAAGCTGCTGCTCCTGAACACAGACTTCTTCGCCCTGCTGGATGGTGACTACAACGGCGTCCATTACGTGCCCCTACCAAAGGATGTGAAGGATTTCTTCGCCGAGACCTTCCCTGAGTTCGACGGGGCGACGACTGCCCTTGACTACTACAGCCTGGAAGATCACGAATCTCCCTACCATGACCATAAGTCCCGCAAGGAGGTCACGAAGGAGGAAGCCGAGAAGTTCTTCCGCTATGTCAACAAGGAAATGAACGACAAGCTGGTGCGCAACTGCACCGATCCGGTCATCCTGGTGACGGCCCCGGAACATGAGCACATGTTCCGTGAGATCTGCACGTTCAAGTCGTTGATCCCCGAGGGCATCCATAAGGATGCACGCACGCTCTCTGGAACGGAGCTGCGCGACGATGCGGTGGCCATCATCGAAGCCCACCGCGACAAGGGCTTCGCGGAGCTCAAAGAAGACTACGGCTACAAGGCATCAAAGGGCCAAGCCACTGACAACATCCCGGACATCGGATTGGCGCTGGTGGAGCGCAAGGTTGATGTGCTGATGCTGGAAGAGGGCAAGGGCATCCCCGGCGCCTTCGACGACAAGACCGGCACGGTCACCTTTGACGGATCGAAGGATCCCGTAGATGATAAGGAGCTGGACCCGGCAAGCCCGGATATCGCGAATGCGTTCGCAGAGGCTGCCGCACTGCAGGATGCGAAGGTGGTCGTCCTGCCCGCATCCATGATGCCCACGGCAAGCGGCATCGCCGCCACGTACCGCTTCTAGATAGACCAAGACAGAAGAGCAAAAGATCCCGGCCATGATGGCCGGGATCTTTTTGAGTGCCACACGCAGATGCATGCGTGGCTTCAGTAAAGTAGATGCTGTGGATATGATCTACTTGACGGTCACTGCAGCGCCAGCCTCTTCCAGCTTGCCCTTGATCTCGTCAGCCTTGTCTTGCGGCACACCCTCGGCAACCGGAGTGGGCACGCCCTCGACAGCCTCCTTGGCCTCCTTCAGGCCCAGGCCGGTGATCTCACGAACGACCTTGATGACCGCGATCTTGTTGTCGCCGAAGCCCTCAAGGATGACGTCGAAATCGGTCTTGCCACCATCAGCAGCACCGGCGTCGCCACCAGCAGCCGGAGCAGCAGCCACAGCCACCGGAGCAGCAGCGCTGACGCCAAAGGTCTCCTCGATATCCTTCACCAGCTCAGAAGCCTCCAGCAGGGACATCTCCTTAAGAGCCTCAAGAATCTCTTCGCGTGAAACAGCCATCTTTCAAATTCCTTTCATTCTGCCAGGTGTCTTCCCTAGCGTCTTCTCTCACATCAGGCAGCCTTCAAGCTGCCCGCCAGACAGCGCTTATGCTGCCTCCTTCTGATCGGCCACGGCGCTGACCACCTGTGCGACCCCACGGGGGACGCCGTTGATGGACGTTGCCAGACCACGCGCCACGCCGCTGATCGCGCCGGCGATCTGCGCCATGAGCACCTCGCGGGACGGAAGGGAAGCGATGGCCTCCACCTCAGCCGCGCTGACCGCAGCCCCATCCATGAGACCACCCTTGATCACCAGGTTCTCATTGTCCTTGGCGAAATCCTTGACGGCCTTGGCGGATGCAGCCACATCCTTGCCTGCGAACACGAATGCAGACGGTCCTGCCAGCAGATCATCCAGCGTGGGCAGGTCCTCCTGCGAAAGCGCCAGATGCATGATGGTGTTCTTGTACACCTTCATGTGACCGTCGGCTTCACGGATGTTGCGGCGAAGCTGCTGGATCTCCTTCACGGTAAGACCGCGATAATCCACCACCCAGACCGCACCGCTTGCCTCGAGGTCCGCCTTGACGTTCGCGAGCATCTCTTGGTTCTGTACGTTCGGCATATGCTGTTACACCTCCTTCATGCGTAAGAGCGTTCTGCCGAACTCAAGCTGGCCTTGCATGAAAACGGCCTCCGCACACGATGGCGGAGGCCGACAGATGCATGTCGTACAACCACCTCGGCTGGCCGCTTTCGCGATTAAACCTGATGCCAGGTACCGGCTGTCTTAAGCAGCAGAACTAGTCTTTCATTGGTGCCGCTCTTTCGAGCAGCTGTCGTATTGTAGCAGAACCCACATTCGCTGCAACCTCTTCCGTTCATGAAAGTCCCAGACGAACGCGAGGAGGCGTGCTGCCCAGCGCCCGAAAGGCTCACGCTTGCCGGAAGGGCCCAAGCAGATTGAACGGGCCCAGGAGCTTCTCAAGATCACGCTCTGTCGATTTCGGTGGATAGATGATGCCCGCAAGCAGATCGCGGGCATTGTTCGTGCCGGCGAACATGAGCGTGTTCTCGAAGATGACGTCCTTGATGCCGTAGGTCTCAACGAGATTGACGAGATTCTGATGCGTATAGCGGAAATCGATGCAGTAGATGTCCTGATAGCTATCCACCATGGTGGAGACCAGCGGATTGCCGAACGAATCCTTCACCACCAAGCACGATGACCCATCTGTCACCTGGGGATTGTTGATATGCGTGAGCGGTCGATTGCCGCCGATGAAGCAACTGTATTTGTCCGCATCCTCGGGCTCATCCGAAAGATCCTCCACCACATAGGACTCCACGCGCGAAGTGGCCATGTTGTAGTCATCGGTCCAGTATTCCACCGTGTTCGTACCCTGGGGGATGCGCGCCGTGACATGGTCCGGAGTGAAGCCGGTGACATCCGTCAGATCCCTGTACTCCCCTATGTAGTTGTCGAAGACCAGCTCCTCCCATTCGAAATATGGAGCGGGCTCTATCCCTTTCACCTGGCAGAAGCTCTCATACACATAGTATGCAGCCAACTGCGTCCAGTGGAAATCCGTTCGGAAGAACAGGTACTCATCCTTGTGCTCAGAGAGCGTGTCGAACGTGGGCACCGTGTGCACGCGATTCGACATCTGACCATAGAAATAGTCGATAGCCTGCTTTTGCGACGGCTGCCCGAGATAGGCAAGGTCCTCCTCGCTGAGCATCACGCCCGCATTCGTGGGCAGCAAGATGGAATAGACATCCGCCTTGCCTTCCAGCAGCTTCGCCGCATCATTGATGAGCGTGACGTAATTATCTGAGGCCTGCTTGCTGAAGTAGTACAAGGTATACGCTGCGCTGCCATTGGAGAACACGCCATCGCTGATCTGCTCTTCGATGGCTGCCGCCGCTGCCCGGATCTCAGGAGGCGCCACATCGCCTCGCTGTGCCAGATCCAGATCCGTGCTCTCCTCTTCGGGATCCTCAGCTGCGTCAGGGATCTCATCGGGGATCTCTTCGCTGACGCGGTTGCCACCCACCAAGCTCATCTCTGGTTGTATGCCATAAAGGGACTCAAGCCCCAAGTCAGCTTGGACCATCTGCTCTCGCAATGGATAGGTGTCCGAATACCACAGGGACAGATCGGAGAAGAACTGACCGTCTAGGAAGCTGCTTGCCGTTGGCGCTGGCAGCGCTGTGAGCGTTCGGTTCTCCACATTCGACACAGAAGGACGCAAGAACACGAGCAGCCCGATCAAACAGCCTAACAGCAAGAAGGCCCCAAACCCATAGATCCCAAAGCCTCTCCACCGAGAGACGAATCTCATGGTCCTGCGACGGCGAGCATCCTGCCGCACATCCACAGACCCGCCCTGAGCTCTCCCTTTGCGCGGATCCTTTGGCGGTGCCGGTGCAGAAGCCTTCGAGTGAGACCGCTCGGCCGGTTGCTGGCTTACCGCCGCTTTCGGACGAGCGGAGGACCGTGGCGGCGCGCTGGCAGAACCCGAACGAGCAGGCCTCCTCCCCCGATCATCTCCCCGATAAGCCAAGCACGAACCTCACATTTCCCGCGCTGTTCCTCAGAATTGAAAATAGATGAATGGGTTGTAGCTCAACCCTGAAAGCGCCACAGCGGATATGATAAGCAAAAACGAAGGCGTGATGGCCTCCAACAACCCATAGATCACCAAAGCCATATCATTTCTATTCGCCAGTACGAACAAACCATGATGCAACCGCTTGCCCAGGTCAGTGCACGCGATGATGCAGAAGATGAGCAGGAAGATGTTCTGGAGGAAGAGCGTTTGCACTTCCAGGCTGCTGAAGCCATTCCCCGACAGGCCCAAAAGGCCACCGAAGACGAACCCCATCTCTCCGAAGTCCTCGAACCGGAAGAGGACCCAACCGAAGAAGACCACGATGAGCGCGTATCCATGAGCGATCACACCGGGAAGCCGCCCCTTGATGACGAACTTCTCCAGCAGCAAGAACAAAGCGAAGTACAAGCCCCAGAGGATGTAGTTCCAACTGGCCCCATGCCACATGCCCGTCAGGAACCACACGATGAGGATGTTGCGTACATACTTGCCCGTGAAACAGCGGCTCCCGCCAAGGGGGATGTACACGTAGTCCCGAAAGAAGCTGGACAGCGATATGTGCCACCGCCGCCAGAACTCCTGCACTGACTTGGAGATATACGGATAATTGAAGTTCTCCAGGAAATGGAAGCCCACCATGCGCCCCATGCCGATAGCCATATCCGAATACGCAGAGAAGTCCAGATAGATCTCCAACATGTAGAACAGCATGCCAAGCCAGAACCCCAAGGTGACCTGAGAGAAGATACCTGGCTCACCGATGGGGAGCAGCGTGTCGGCCACCGCAGCACACGAATTCGCCAAGATAGCCTTCTTCGCCAGCCCGATGCAGAAGCGTCGCGTGCCATAGTAGATATCGTTCTTCGATACCTTGCGCTCATCGATCTCTGACTGGATGGTCTCATAGCGGACGATGGGACCTGCGATGCACTGGAAGAAGAGCGAAGAGTAGAGGAGCACTTTCCAGAAGCTGCGCTGCGCAGTCACATCGCCCCGATACACGTCCACCACATAAGAGATCAATTGGAAGGTATAGAAGGATATGCCGATGGGAAGCACGATCCCCAAGACGATGTCCTGATAGCCCAAGATGCCCGCGAAGTTCCCCAAGAGGAACTCCAGGTACTTGAACACGCAGAGGACGCCCAGCAGCACGACGCATTCCAGCACCAGATTGAGCTTGCGAGCACTGTCGCTTTTCGCATTCTGGATGCGCAGCGCGAAGAACCAGCTGATCAGCGTGTCACCGATGAGCACCAGAAGATACTGCGGGCCGCCCCAAGCATAGAAGACCAGCGAAGAGATGAGGAGAACGGCATTATGGTAGCGCGGGTTGACCAGCGTATACGTAACCAGGTACGCAATGAGGAACAGGAAGACGAATACGAGGCTTGAGAATACCATGCGAAGATGATACTCCAACGCCCCCGCTCAGAGCAGGGGCGTTCGCTGTAAGGGAAGCATCAAGGAAGATCAGGCGGCGGCTTCCTGGACTGCGGCTTGATCCACGGCCTGCTCTTCGGCGTTCGCCTCCCCGCTATCCGTCTGGACGGTTGCCGTCTGCTTCTGCCCATCTGGTCCGATGATGGAATACACCGTGTTCATGCCCTCTGTCTTCAGATACGTGAAGGTGATCTGGTCGCCCACGTTGTACTTCAAGATGTTGATGAGCCCGGGCAGAGCGAAATCGTAGAGCACATCCTCATCGTCGATCACAGCATAGAAGTGCGAATTACCCTCGATGACCGCCTGCGCCACCGCCGTGATGGTGCCTGTCTTCTCCTCCACGTCCGTGAGGTCCGTCTCGTTCGACAGCACGCCATTTGTGGCCAAGAGCGCCTCGTAGGCTGTCTGCGTATCCGCCACCGTATCACCCACGGCCACGTTCTGATAGCGCTGGATGTCGATCATCGCGAACTTCTTCGGAAGCGCTGTGGCATCCTTGAGCGCCATGAAGTACGTGGGCTGGTTCGCCACATTGATGAGCAGCGGGAAGCTGGCTGTATAGCGCAGGTTCTGCACCTGACCTTCCGCAGAGTTCATGGCCGATGCCTCTGTAGCACCAGACACGCTATAGAAGTGCGATTCGGCCGTGCGCTGGTTCACCAGCACGAAACCGATGATGGAATTGTCTGCCGTGGCCGAGGTCACGCCCGTATACACCCACACATCGTCATCCTTCGCGATGTAGTTGTATCCCGCTGTGCCATCCGTACCCGGCGTAGTGCGCACCACGCCCTCCTGGCCCAGGAATGAATTCAGCCAGCCATTGTTGTACGCGCCGTACCAGTTGTACTGCTCGATCAAGAGCTCTGCCGGGAACACGCGGTCCACCCACTGCGGCACTTCGCTGATGGCCATCTCCGTGCATTCGCCCGAAGTGGCGTCGCATAGTATCACCTTGTCGATGGTGTAGCCGCCGAACAGACCGATGGTGAATGTGCGCACCGGGCAGATCCACCACGCGTGACCATCATCATCTATCTCGAAGGACAGCTCATCGAAGATATAGAAGGGATACTTCAGCTGCACGTACCGATCTATGTTGCGCGCCAGCGGCTCGCTCTGCGAATAGTAGATGGGATTGTCGCCCAGGCGCACGATCTCAGCATCTTGTGTGGTCATGTTCACCAGCGAATACGCCGGGATGCCGCCTTCACGGTTCGTGAACCACTTGAACAGGTCCGCATAGCCAAGCGGGCTCACGCGCACGGGCGCGCCCTGGAAGTTGATCTGGCTGTAGAGCGATGAGATCTCGAACTGGCTCACGTACTCTGGGATGGAACCCATCTCGCGGTCGCCGATCTGGATAGCGGATTCGCGGTCGATCACAGGGATCTGGTTGTAATCCACCTCATGGATGTCCTGCGCGAAATCCAGCGTATCCGTCTTGAGCACATTGCTGTACTTCTCAGCATTGCCCGGGATGATGGCGTTCGAGAACAACCCTCCCAGAAGCCCGATCACGATGATGGCCACCGGGATGGCCAGGAGCACCGTGTAGCGCTTCTCCTTACTGGGGCTCTTCTCGTATTTCCCGCCACCGGTCTTATAGCTCTTCTTGCGATAGTAGAAGAAGATGGCGAATGCCAGGCAGATGACACCGATGATCATCCAGAGGTCTACCGAATTCAAGCTGATGGGCGGATGGAACCACCAATAGGCTGCCGCCAGCACCAAGATGACCACGATGGCCAAGACGACCCAGCCCACCTTGCTCTTCGGGCCGTGCACGTCATCCAAGAACGAGAGGTCGATGTGCGGCGTGCTGCCACCATGGCCACCCTTGCCACCAGCAGAACCCTTGCCTGCTCCGCCTGGCTCTTTCGTGCCGCCCTCCTTCGCATCCCCACCGATGCCGTCAGTGTTCATGCCTGAATTGCGCAATGCTTCCAGCAAAGAATCAAGACCAGATGCCACGAGGATCTCCTAAGATCGAAAAAATGTTTGGGACATGGTACCGTAGATCACGCCATGGAGCGCATCACGTATTGCAGGATGCCGCCGTTGGAGAAGTACGCACCTTCAGTCGGCGTATCCACGCGCACCTGGACCTGGAAGCTGTCCTGCGTGCCGTCAGAACGGATGAACGTGACCGTAGTCACAGCCGGCTCCGGCAGCCCGTTCGAGAAATCCACCGCCTGGATGCTGAATGCCTCATCGCCCACAAGCCCATGCGTCTCAGCGCTCTCCCCCTCTAAGAACTGAAGCGGCAGGATGCCCATGCCGATCAGATTCGAACGATGGATGCGCTCGAAGCTCTCTGCGATGACGGCGCGCACACCTAAAAGCTTCGGCCCCTTCGCCGCCCAGTCGCGCGAAGAGCCGCTGCCATACATCTTGCCCGCCACCACGATGGCAGGAACGCCCTCAGCCATGTAATGCTCGGCGGTTTCGAACACGGTTGAGATCTGTCCCGTCAGCAGATCCCGCGTCCAGCCGCCCTTCTTGCCTTCGGCCAGCTTGTTCTCCAGCTTGACGTTGGCGAACGTGCCGCGCGCCATGACCTCATGATTGCCGCGGCGGCTGCCATAGGTATTGAAGTCCGCATCATCCACGCCATGGGCGCGCAAGTAATTCGCCGCCGGCATATCCGGCGCAATGGCACCGGCGGGCGAGATGTGATCCGTGGTGATGAAGTCTCCCAAGAACAAGAGCGCCCGCGCGCCTTCGATGGCACCCGGCGCACTGGAGTCCGAAGCCATGTCATCGAAGAAGGTGGGACGGCGAACGTACGTAGACCCTTCGGCCCACGCGAACACCTCAGATGCGCTGGCAGAGAGCCCTTGCCAAGAAGCGTCACCCTCGTACATGCCTTTGGTCCCCTGGGCGTACAGATCAGCGGTCACATGCGCCCGCACGACAGCGTCAACCTCAGCCTGGTCGGGCATGATATCCGCCAGGAACACCTCATTGCCGTCTGCGTCCACCCCGAGCGGTGCTGTCTCGATGTCAGCATCCATGGTGCCCAAAAGGGCATAGGCGATGACATGCGCAGGTGTGGTCAGATAGTTCTGCGAAACATCCGGCGAGATGCGCCCTTCGAAGTTGCGATTGCCCGAAAGGACGCTGGCAAGCTCCACTTGGTCAGCCACCGCATGCATGGGGGCCGCCAACGGGCCAGAGTTGCCGATGCAGCTCATGCAGCCGAAGCCGCACGTGTAGAAGCCGAGCGCCTGCATAGCGTCCATGCAACCAGCACGCTCCAAGAGCAGCTCCGTGGCATGGCTGCCCGGAGCCAAGATGGTCTTCACCCACGGCTTCGCGTGCAAGCCGCACGCGGCCGCATTCTTCGCCAGAAGCCCCGCTTGCACCATCATCTCAGGATCGGTAGCTGTCGTGCAGCTGGTCACGGCCGCGATGGCGATGCTGCCGTCAGACACCGAACAGGTCTGACCGCCCATCTGCACCTCATGGGGCGTACGGGCAAGGCCGCGCTCTGCGCAAAGCTGGCAGAAGCGCTCATAGACCTGACCGCGGTCCATGCGATCATGCGGACGCGACGGCCCGGACACGCTGGGCTTCACGCTTGAGAGGTCCAGCTCTATGATGTCCGCATAGACGCGTCCATCCGCGCCTTCCGTATTCCAGAAGCCCTGCTCCTTGGCGTAGGCTTCCACCAGACGCACCTGCTCCTCAGAACGGCCGCACGACGCAAGGAAATCCAACGTGCGCTCATCGGTGGGGAACAACGTGCAGGTGCTGCCGTATTCTGGCGTCATGTTCGCGATAGCCGCGCGCTGCTGTGCCGAAAGCGACGCCACGCCCGGGCCGAAGCATTCCACGAAGCAGCCGACGACGCCTTTGGCGCGCAGCATCTCTGCGAAGGTGAGCGCCACGTCCATGGCAGCCACGCCCGCTTGCAGCGCTCCTGTCAGGCGGATGCCGATGACGCGCGGCACGAGCGTGGTGATGGGCTGCCCCAGAGCGGCCGCTTCCGCTTCGATGCCGCCCACGCCCCAACCCAGAACGCCGATACCGTTCGCCGTGGGCGTGTGCGAATCCGTTCCCACCAGCGTGTCGAAATAGGCCACGCGCCCTGCCTCTGATGCGGTGGCAGTGACCACATTCGCAAAGCATTCGATGTTCAGCTGATGGCAGATGCCCTGCTCGGGAGGCACGATGCGCACGTTCTGAAAGGACGACTGCGCCCACTTGAAGAACTCGTAGCGCTCTTGGTTGCGCTCGAATTCGATGCGCGTGTTCTGCTCGAAGGCATCGGGGACGCCAGCCACGTCAGCGATGACCGAATGGTCGATGACAAGGTCGCACGGTATGTTCGGGTTGATGCGCTCTGGATTGCCCCCCAAGGACGCGAACGCTTCGCGCATGACGGCGAAATCCACGAACACGGGCACGCCTGTGAGATCCTGGTAGAGCACGCGTGCGGGCATGAACTCAACCTCATCCCCCGCGCTGCCCGTTTGCGCGGCAGCCACGATGCGCTCAGCCATGGCTTGCGCGCTCCCTTCATCAGCCACGTTGCGCAGGACATTCTCCAGCACCACCTTGAGCGCAAAGGGCAGATGCTCTGAGCCCTGCACCTGCGCTATGGGATAGAAGGCGTACGGCACGCCGTTCACGTTCAGATCCGCTTGAAAACCTTGAGCCATCTCTTCGATCCCTTCGTCATACCCCATCCATCAAGCAAGCCTACGCTTGCGCTGCAACGCTGTGATGCTAGGCGAGTTCGCGAACCACAGCGGCCGTGAAGTCCGTGCAGCTTGCAGGTGCTTTCGCCTGCCCTTCCGCACGACGGATGTCACCGGTGAGGAATTCGCCTTTCGCATAGACCGCACGAATGGCTTGGCGGATGCGCTCGGCCGCTGCCGCCTCGTTCAGATGATCCAGCATCATGGCCGCAGACAGGATCTCTGCTGTCGGGTTCGCCAGATTCTTCCCAGCGATGTCCGGAGCGGATCCATGTACGGCTTCGAAGACGGCGTAGTCCTTGCCGATGTTCGCGCCAGGCGCGATCCCCAGGCCACCTACGAGTCCTGCTGCCAGGTCGCTAGCGATGTCCCCATACAGGTTCGGGAAAACGATGACATCGAACTGCGAGGGGTCCATGACCATGTTCATGCAGAACGCATCCACGATCTTGTCATCGAAGGCGATGTTGGCATGAGCCTTGGCCACCTCACGCGATTCGCGCAGGAAAAGACCATCAGAGTGCTTCATGATGTTCGCCTTGTGCACAGACGTAACCTTCTTGCGCCCATGCTTCTCAGCATAATCGAACGCGAATTCCACGATGTTGCGCGTTGCTGTCACAGAGATGGGCTTGATGGAGATGCCCGAATCCGGACGGATGGTGCCCTTGCCCATCTTCTGGATGAATGCGATCAGCTCGCGGGTGTCTTCGGCGCCCTCTTCGAATTCGATGCCCGCATACAAGTCTTCGGTGTTCTCGCGCACGACCACGAGGTCCACGTCGTCGTAGCGCCCACCTGCACCGGGGATGGAGATGACGGGGCGCAGATTCACGTAGAGATCCAGCGTCTTGCGAAGCGCCACGTTCACGCTGCGGAATCCTGTGCCCACCGGTGTGGTGACCGGCCCTTTGATGGCAACCTTGTACTGCTTGATGGCCTCCACGGTCTCATCGGGCAAAGGCGTCCCATATTCGTCGATGACCGCTGCGCCCGCCTTCGCGATGACCCAGTCGATCTGGGCGCCGCTGGCAGCGACCACTTCCTGCATAGCGGCAGATGTTTCCAGCCCGATCCCATCACCGGGGATCAGGACCACTTCGTGACGCGTCATATACTCTCCCTAGTTCGCTAGATTGTCTTCGATCTGCGTTGCGCGCTTCTTCAGCTGACCCTTGCCGTTGTCGGCATCGAACTTCATGCGCGCAGCAAGCTCCTCCTTGACTTGCGGAGCCAGCTTGCCTGCAGAGAAATCTATCACACCGACCAGCATGTCCAAGAACTCCAAGTCACCGTGATAGCACTGGATGCCCTCGTCGATCAGCGGCCACACCTTCTCAGAGCGGTTCTCCGTGGTGGCACCGAAGGTGCACAAGAAGCGCATGGCAGCCAAGCGCAGCGGACCGGAATCCTCATCGAAGAGGGCTGTCTCCGCACCGAGGAGCGCCTTGTCGCATGTGCGCGCATCCAAGGGCACCAATTCGGTCAGGGCATCCAAAACTTCCCAGCGCGTCTGCGCCTCAGGCCGGTTGAGCGCATCGATGATGTCGGCCATGTACGGCACGAGCTTCTCCGGTGCCTCCTTGGAAACGACAGCGATGATGGCAGCAGATGATTGGCGGTCGCGCCGCGAAGAGCCAGCCAGATTCGCTACATGCTTCTCTAGGCTCTTCTTGTTCTTGACAGCAGAAGCTGCCGCTTCCTTCACATCATCGCTGCGTGTGCTCATGGGGAAAGCTCCTTAAAGATGCGTTCGAAAGATAGAATCCTCCATAATGTCTCCATTATATCAGTGATGCCCCAAGATCCGTGGCTGCCAACAACGACGAGCACCTGTCAGCTTGCATAGGTGCAGCCAACTGCAAGGGCGCTTTCGAACTGAACGGTGGGTGCGGGCAACAGCCAACAGTGTGAGGCCGACACACTTTGAGGGCATGCCGGCAGTTGGCCGCACCCACGAGGTTCCATGA
>CANODU010000028.1 GCA_947565185.1 uncultured Eggerthellaceae bacterium
TTATCCCACACAGAGATATCTGCTGCAGCGTCTCCATTCGCAGCATCGTTTGCAGCGTTCGGATCGAGGCCGAACATCTGCGAGAGCTGCGTGTAATCACCAGACTGCATCATCTGCATCAGCATGTTGAATGTGAACGCGAAGAAGACCGCATTGATGATGAGCGCCGTTATGCTCACGATGAGCGCAACCTTGTTCTGTCGCCTTAGGGTCTGCACGATCTCTGCGCTCACGCCTTCGGCAACGCTGAGCACTTTCAGCTTGCTGCGGCCTACCAGAGCGCATATGAGCGCCACAGTGCTCAAGAGCATGCCGCCAAAGACCAAGGACACAGGAGAAGCGATTATCGCTACAGACCCGAGCGTCTGGATGCTCCGTATCTGCGATGTCGTCATGTCATCGTTCATCTATCGTCCACTGCTCCCGAATCCGGTCTCTCCGCGCGATGTTATGTCAAGTTGGTCCACCTCGACCAAACGCACCTCTGGGATCTTGATGATGACGAGTTGCGCTATGCGGTCGCCCTTGGATATATGAAATGTTTCTGTGTTGTCAGCGTTCATGAGGATGGCCATGATCTCACCGCGGTACCCCGCATCGATGAGCCCAGGTGCGTTCACGATGGTGATGCCGCTTTTGGCTGCGAGCCCGCTGCGCGGGATGACGAGCCCCGCATAGCCTTGCGGTATGGCGATCTTCAGGCCACAAGGCACAGCTTGACGCTCTCCTGGTGCCAAAGATGCATCGATAGTCGATCGGAGATCCAAGCCGGCATCATGGGCTTTCGCATACCTTGGCAGCTCAAGCGAGTCATCAGTGCGCACGGCTGGGATTGAAAGTACATCATCCATGGATCATTCGATCTCTTCCAAGGCCAGAGCGAATTCCTCTACGCTCTTGAAGTCCTTATAGACGCTTGCAAAGCGGATATAAGCCACATCATCGACCGATGAGAGGCGCGAGAGCACCATCTCTCCCAGCTCTTTGGAAGACACCTCGCCAGAAGCGCTTCGGATGGAGGATTCAATATCAGAGATGATGGCATTGATGGTCTCTGGGCCCACCGGGCGCTTCGCGCAAGCCACCATGATGGAGCGCATGAGCTTCGTGCGGTCGAAGGGTTCAGAGGAACCATCTGACTTGATCACGATGACGGGCCGCTCTCCGTAACGCTCGTAGGTGGTGAATCGCTTTTGGCATTCGAGGCACTCGCGCCGACGGCGGATGGCTTCTCCTTCATCAGCTGACCGAGAATCGATCACCTTCGATTCCTCGAATCCACAATATGGACACCGCATGCTGTACCTTTCCGTAGGCTTTGTGATAATCATACTACATATTGTGGTCATACATTTGTTTGGACAATTTGGCGCATCTCAACGTTAGAACTTATGTACGCTGTTATAATCATCGAACATAGGTACACATTTGAGTCGTTGAGGAGCCTTGCCGATGACCATCAAGATCACCAAGCGCCAACGCGCTGTCCTGGATGACATCGAAAAGCACATCGCCGAGAAAGGCTATGGACCTACGGTACGTGAGGTATGCGAAGACCTCGGGCTCTCCTCCCCTTCCACCGTCCATGTGCATCTCAAGGCTTTGGAGGAGAAGGGCTTCATCAAGCGCGATCCCCTCAAATCCCGCTCCATCTCCCTCACCTATGCTGTCGAAGAGGCCGTGAACGACCTCATTTCTGACGTGCGCGACATCGTGAGCGTGCCGCTTGTGGGAACGGTGGCAGCCGGCATGCCCATCTTGGCCGAAGAGAACATCGAAGACACCATGAAGCTACCTACAGAGATCGTCGGCGATGCGCCTTCCTTCATGCTCTCGGTACGCGGAGATTCCATGATCGAGATAGGCATCAATGACGGTGACTACGTGGTGGTCAAAGAGCAGCCCGTGGCGAACAATGGGGACATCGTCGTAGCTCTAGTGGATGATTCAGCTACCATCAAGCGCTTCTATAAGGAGAAGGACTGCATCCGCCTTGAACCCGAGAACTCCAACATGGAGCCTATCTTCGTGAAGGACTGCTCCATCGCGGGTACCGTGGTCGCTGTCTTTCGTAGGATCTGAGCTACGCTGCATCAGAGCGCGAATGGGTGGCGTTGACGCATGCCACGTCGCGCGGGGATGATGCGGATCTCGTCGAAGGTGAGGCCTCGCTTCGCAAGGCTCAAGGACATCATCTCCTTGCGAGCATCCATCTCAGAGCGCACGAGCGGCTCATCCATGCAGATCTCGCAGACGATATGCGGCTTTTCCTTATCAGGGCCCTTGCGCGGGCGCTCATCCTTGCGAATGTAGAATGCATTCGTGTGATCCAAGATGACACGGCAGGCGGCTTCGCTCTTCCATATCTCGCGCACCGAAGCCACGTAGGCGGCATTGTTCGTTGTGATATTGCTGGATCCCTCCTCGTACCCTTCCAAGGAAGAGACCAGGTTCGCCAAGCTCTGGGAAAGGTCTTTCACCGCCGTCCCTGCCTTTCTGGATCCTCATGCATGCTTCGGATAGCGTACCATGGATGATGATGATCATGGATACGATGCAAAGCGCTTCATACGAACCCTTCAAGCTGCGCCATGCGCTCCAACTGGCCGCACCTCAGACATGGCCAGCATCGGTCGTGCCCGTGCTCATAGGGTGCGCGTTGGCGTATCACGCACAAGAGAGCATCTCTGCGGTCATGGCATGCGTGCTTCTCCTCATCTGCGTGCTCATGCAATCCTCCGTGAACACCTTCAATGATTACTTCGACTACATCAAGGGAACGGATACCGAAGAGGACCTCTTGGAGGCTGATGACTCCACGTTGGTGAATGACAAGGTGGATCCTCGGTGCGCCTTAGGCTTGGCCATCGCTTTGCTCATCGTTGCGTTCGCCTTGGGAGTGTATGTCATCGCCCGCTGCGGGCTCATCCCCCTTTGGATCGCGCTCGTAGGCGCTGCAGTCGTCGTCCTGTATTCTGCAGGCAAGACGCCCATCTCGTCGCTTCCCTTAGGTGAGGCTGCAAGCGGCATCGTCATGGGCGGCCTCATCCCTTTGGCGTGCTCGTTCTGCCTGACCGGCACGTTGGACTTTCTCGTGCTGCTCTTCTCGGTGCCCTTGATCATCGGCATCGGGCTCATCATGATGACGAACAATGCCTGCGACATCGAAAAGGATATCGAAGCACGCCGTCGAACCCTTCCTGTGCTCGTGGGGCGCAGGCGCACACGGCATCTCTACCATGGTCTCATCGTTGCTTGGATGGCAACTCTGTGCATCCTGATAGGGATCTGGTTCACGCAAGGGGTCATCATGTTGCCCTTCATGCTGCTTGTGGCTATCCCGCTTATGAAGGCGCTCTGGAAGAATCCCCTGACCGCTCAGAGCCGCATTGCGGGCATGGGCAGCATCGCCAGCCTCAATGCAGTGTTCGGCGCCTTCTACGCGCTTGCCATCGTCTTCTAGGTCACGCGCGCCATGGGATGGAGATGATGCCCTGATAGAGCGCGGAGAGCGTGCTTGGCTTGAAGCCCTTCAAGAGCTCCTCAGGCGTTGTGGGGGCATCCTCTTCCTGCAGCCCGCAGACATATGCGATATGCCCGATGACGCCAGCTGGCGTGCCGTAGCGCGCGAGCATCTCATCAAGGGAGGCATCGCGATCCCGCTTCGAGAGACGGCGCCCGCTTTGCGCGACGAGGAGCGGCAGATGCGCGTATGCAGGCGTCGGCAGCCTCAAGGTTCGTTGCAAGAAGATCTGCTGTGGCGTTGATGAGAGCAGATCCACGCCCCTCACGACCGACGTCACCCCTTGGTCGGCATCGTCTATGACGACAGCCAGCTGATAGGCGAAGGCTCCGTCCTTGCGGCGGATGATGAAGTCGCCGCATTCCTCGTCCAGCATCTGAGAGCACGCACCTTGCACGCTATCAGAGAAGATGATGCGCTCCTGGGGTACCCTCACGCGGAAGGACGCTTCCCTTCCGGCCGCTTTGCGCGCGGCCACCTCATCTGTGCTCAGATGGCTGCAGGTGCCGGGATACACGTGCTTGTCTCCCCAATGCGGCGCCGATGCGCATGCAAGGTCCGCACGCGTGCAGAAGCAGGGATAGATGCCGCAAGCCTCTGCCAGCTGCTCATAGGCATCGTGGTATGCCTCTGCGCGCGTGCTTTGGAAGAAGGGACCAGCGTCCCAGGTGAGGCCCAAGGCTTCGTAGTCTTTCATGAGGGCATCTGAGAACTCCGGTTTCGAACGATCCGGGTCCAGATCCTCGATGCGCAGCACCATGCTCCCGCCCGTTGACTTCGCTGTGAGCCATGCCACCAAGGAGGCGAATATGTTGCCTGCATGCATGCGCCCTGTGGGAGAAGGCGCGAAGCGACCAGTGAGCGGTGAGGTCATCGCCTGTCTTCCACGTGCTTCGCCTTGCCCATCGTGCGTTCGATCCCACCTGGCTCCATGAGCGAGACCTTCACGCCCACCAACAGCACGCTCTTCAGCTTCTCTTCGATGCGTCGGCGCATGGCATCCAGGGCTTCGAAGGAATCCGTGAATGCCGATGGGCGGATCTCTGTCTGCACGGTGAGCGCATCCATCCCGTCCACCGTCTCCACGATGATGTGGTAATGCGGTGTGACCTCATCGATCTGGGTGAGCACATCCTCGATCTGGGATGGGAACACATTGGTGCCACGGATGATGAGCATGTCATCCGAACGCGAGCGCACCTTGTCCATGCGCGCATGGGTGCGTCCGCACGCGCAGGGTTCTTTGGTGACACGCGTCAGATCATGGGTGCGATAGCGCAGAACGGGGATGGCTTGCTTGTCCAGCGGCGTCAAGACCAACTCTCCCATCTCTCCCTCTGCCACGGGCTCTCCCGTCTTGGGGTCCACCACCTCCCAGAGGAAATGATCCTCGGCTATGTGCTGTTGGTCGCGCGCTGCCAAGCACTCTCCGGACACGCCTGGCCCCATGACCTCGGTCAGACCGTAGTTGTCCGTGCAGACGATGTGCATGCGGCTCTCGATCTCCGCCTTGAGCCCCGGCGGGCATGGCTCGCCCCCAAAGAGGCCCACGCGCAGAGGCGACGATTCCCAGTCATAGCCCAGCTGTTCGCCCACTTCGCAGATGTGCATAGCATAGGAAGGCGTTGCGATGAGCACGGTGGTGCCATAGTCCTGGATCATCTTGATGTGGCGCTCGGTGTTTCCCGCACCTGCTGGGATCATGGTGCACCCCAGCTTCTGCAGCCCATAGTGCAGGCCGAACCCTCCGGTGAACATGCCGTAGCCGAAGGCCATCTGCGCGTTGTCAGCAGGAACGACGCCAGCCATCTGCACGAGGCGCGCGATGCAGTCGCTCCAGACATCCATATCGGCATCCGTGTATCCCACCACGATGGGCGTGCCCGTCGTGCCTGATGAGGCATGGATCTCTCGCACCTCATCCAGGCTCACGGCGAACATGCCATAGGGATAGGTATCGCGCAAGGCGGTCTTATCCGTGAACGGGAGCTTGCGGACGTCATCGAGCGTTTGGATATCTGTTGGCGAGACGCCCATCTCGTCCATCTTCGCCCGGTAGTAGGGCACGCGCTCATAGGCATAGCGCACCTGCCGCTTGAGCTTCTCTGTCTGGAGCGCCTCGATGTATGCGCGGCTGGCGCATTCCATGGCAGGGTCGAATATGGGAAGCACATCGAAAGAGCCCGCTTGTGCAGCGGCAAGGGCGTCGCCCTTCTTCGTGATGGAAAAGCTCATGCCATCTCCTGACCCTGGCGCATGCGCTCAGCGCTTGCTTCCCTGATATCTGCTTGATCGACCAGCGTGAGCGTCGTGGCTGAGAGCGCTCTGGTGGCCTTATCCACATCGTCGGTCTTGATGACGATATAGGTGGAGATGAGCGAATAGCTGTAAGTGACGTTGATGCCGCAGGCAGAGAGTGTCTTCATCACTTCGGCAAGGCGCCCCGGCACGTCCTCCAAGAGCAGGCACAGAACCTCCGTCTCCGCATGGGCCACCCCCTCCCCTTCCATGACGCGGATAGCGGCATCGGGATCATCCACGATGAAGCGGCCGATGCCGTAGTCTCCTGTGTCGGATACGGAATAGCCGCGCACGCTGACGCCGGCGGATTCCAAGAGCTCCAAGATGCGAGCCAGATGCCCTGGCTTGCTCTGCAAGAACGTGCTTATCTGGCGTACTGCCATCATCTCTCCCCTTCGTGTTCCAAGGCGAATTGCCGGCCAGCGGCGAAGGCCTTCTCATTCATCTCCACCGTCTTGGGCGGTACGTTCGCGCGCACGGCAGCAAGCCATGCATCCTCTGGAAAGCCGAAGAGCGCAGAGGCAGCTCCCAAGAGCACCACGTTGGCCGACTTCGGACTGCCTGCTTCTCGAGCCTCTGCCTCGGCAGGTACGATGAGCGCACGAGCGAAGCCGAGCTCATCGTCGACATCTGACGGGATGGAGGCCTTGCCTGTGAGCACGCTTGCTGGCTTGATGAGCTCATCATTGACGATGAGCATGCCGCCGGATCTGAGAGATGGGAGCGAACGGAGCGCTTCCAGCTTCTCGAAGGCGATGATGACATCGGCTTCGCCTTGTCCTATGACCATGGAATGCACATCATCGCCCAAGGCGATCATCGTGGAGACAGCGCCCCCCCGCTGCGCCATGCCATGGATCTCAGAGACCTTCACGTCTTGTCCGCATCGTTCGGCGACATCTGCCACGATGTTCGCAGCCAAGATGGTGCCTTGACCACCTACGCCGCACAAGAGCATCTTCATCCTTCACACCCCCTAGCGACAAATGGCATTGAAGCGGCAGTACTGTGCGCACTGTCCGCATCCGATGCACATCTCAGGATCGATATAAGCCAAACCAGTATCCGGATACTTCCCGATGGCGGGGCACCCGAGCGTAAGGCAGACGCCGCATCCCGTGCATGACGCTACGTAATAGGGATCAGCGATCTTGCGTTCCAGAAGCACGCAGGGGCTCTTGAAGATGATGACATCCAACCGCTCGCGCTCTCTGGCAGCCTCACGGAGAGCAGCGCGCACGGCTTCCATGTCGTTGGGATCCACCGTGCTCACCTGTTGGACGCCGAGCGCGCTGATGATGCGCTCAAGATCGAGCTCTACGCCTTCGCGCCCTTGGATCTGCTGACCGTTGAAAGGGTTGCCTTGACGACCGGTCATGGCCGTCGTGCGGTTGTCAAGGATGCAGATGGTGCCCGCGCCTGCGTTGTAGACTGTGGTCATGAGCGAGCTCAAACCTGAATGCGCGAAGGTGGAATCCCCGATGATGCCCACGATGGGCCTGTCAGAGGTCGTCCCCAATGCCAATTCGAAGCCATGAGCCATGGAGACGGATGCACCCATGTCAACGCAGCAATCCATGGCCGCGAGCGGCGGCAGCGCTCCCAGCGTATAGCAGCCGATGTCCCCGCAGACGATGGCCTTCTGCCGCGAGAGCTCCTTGAAGACCAGACGGTGCGGGCACCCTGGGCAGAGCGCGGGTGGTCTGGCCGGAAGGCCTTCCACCTCATCAGCACCCTGAGGCACTGGCTGACCGAAGGCTGCGCGGATGAGGTTGGGCGAGAGCTCACCGAAGGCGGGAAGCTCAGAGGGCGGCTCCGCTACGGAAACGCCCAAGGCTCGCACGGCTTCATGGAGATAGGTGGACGCCTCCTCTACGACGAAGAGCTCTTGGACGGTCTCAGCGAAGGTGCGGATGACCTCATCAGGCAGCGGATAGGTGACCCCCAGCTTCAAGATGCTGGCATCTGGCAGGGCTTCGCGCACATGCTGATATGCCGCTCCAGCACAGATGATGCCCACGGCCTTCGAACCATCGATCACGCGGTTCGGTCCTTCTTCGTTAGCCCACTTGCGCATCTGACGGATGCGCTCAAGCTGACGGCGTCTGCGTCCTTTCGCGAAAGCGGGCATCATCACCCATTTCGAAGGATCGCTCTCATAGGGAGCCCGCTCAGGTGCACGCGTGGGCTCTGAGGTCTGAACTGGCGACTTCGTATGGGAGATGCGCACCGAAGACCGGATCATCACCGGCACATCGAAGCGCTCTGAGAGCTCATAGGCGGCTCGTGTCAGATCGTAGGCTTCTTGCGAATCGGCAGGATCCAACATGAGCACATGAGCGGCTGCAGCGTAGTAGTGGGAGTCTTGCTCGTTCTGTGAAGAGTGCATCCCTGGGTCATCCGCAGCCAAGAGGACGAGGCCGCCGCCGACACCTGTGTAGGCGGCTGTGAAGAGCGGGTCAGCAGCGACGTTCACGCCCACGTGCTTCATCGTGCAGAGGACCCGCGCACCTCCCGCCGACGCGCCCAGGGCCACTTCCAGGGCCACTTTCTCATTCGTGCACCACTCGGCATAGACGTCTGCGTCAGTTGCGAAGGCTTCTAAAGTCTCAGTGGAAGGCGTTCCAGGGTATCCCGTCCCCACTGTTGCACCTGCATCGAGCGCTGCACGTGCTACCGCTTCATTGCCTGATAGGAGCATGGCACGACTCCCCTTTCATCGTCCTGTGTCGAAGATGAATCCGAAGCGCCCGATCTGCACGAAATCATCTTGCTCGAGCACCTTTTGATCCACTGACACGTTATTGACCCATACGCCGTTGTAGGATTGCTCATCTCTGATGATGAAGGCTCCCTGCGCTCGCTCGATGGTGGCATGCAGCCGTGACACCGTCATGTCGTTCAAGAAGATGTCGCATTGAGGATTGCGCCCGATGGAGGTGACATCAGGGCTTACCTTGTATTCTGCGCCGCGCTGCGGACCACGCACCATGCGCATGACGGGCGTGAGCAGAGGATCTGCATGGGTGGGTGCCAAAGAGGCAGAGGGGGCTTCGACGGGCGAGAAGCCTTGGGTGGCGCCGGAGAGCTTGAATCCGCACATCTCGCATGCTGCTTGCCCGGCTTTGAGGGGTGACTGGCATATGGGGCATCTCTCATGCATCGCATCTATCCTCTCTTGCGTACATCATACGCGTCAGCTCTTCTCCAGGATCAAGGGCGTATCATTGATGATCACAGATCGCGCGCTGGTGGGCTCACCCGAGAACGTTCGCATGGCCTTGTCCCACCAGATGCCGATGGCTTCCAAAGGATTAGGACCAGCGACGTCTTCGCACGCCACGAGGTCCATCTTCGCGATCTGTTCGTTGTCTTGATAAAACGTTGCCTCCCCCACCTTCTGGCCGGCGCTCACGCCACCTCCCACATCGTCGAAGGTGAACTCCTGGCTCACATTGCCATCCGGCGCGAAGACCGAGACGGTAGCATCAGGATCGGCGAAAGTAGCAGGGACTGTCTTGTCCACCCATCCCGTGAGCGCCACATCGGCAACGACGGGCACCTCTTGCGTCTGACCATCCAAGGTCATGGAAGCCGACTGGTCAGAATGCGCCAGAGGGTAATCGATCTGGTTATCGTAGACCCACGTGAAGAGCGTCTCGCAATCGATGAAGCGCTGCTCTTCGGAGACCGACTTCAAGACGATGGCATACAGCTCTTGTCCGTCTCGATTGCATGCTCCGGCAAAGCAGGGGCCAGCCAAGTCAGTGTTGCCCGTCTTGATACCGCAGGCGCCTTCGAATGAACCTAAGAGGAGGTCTGTGGTCTCTAAGGTGACCATGACCGTCTCATCTCCGCGCTTCACGGGTATGTCTATGCGCGGGATGTCGCAGAGCTCGCGGAATGCATCATTTTCCATAGCGTAGGCGCATATCTTCGACACTTCGCGTGCCGTGCTGTGCAGGTTGCCGGCGAACTGGCTTCCGTCTAGCCCATGGGGGTTCTCGAAGACGGTGTTCGTGCACCCAAGCTCTGCAGCCTTCTCATTCATCTTGGCCACGAAGGCATCCAAGGCGCAAGCGGGGTCATCGTAGTCGATGGCTGAGCCGTCCGCGCGGTGCAGCGCGGATGCCGACTCCCGTGCTTGCTTTTGGAAGTCCTCGCCTACGCATTCGGCGATGGCGATGGCGGCGTCATTGCCCGAGGGGACCATGAGGCCCTTGAGCGCATTGCCCATGGTGAGGACATCCCCTGCTTGGAGGTTCGCGCTGGATTCGCCCACGGTGGCCGCATTCTGGCTCACGGTCACCTCGCGATCCATCTCAGCGTTCTCGAGCGCGATGATGGCTGTCATCACCTTGGTGATGGAAGCGATCTGAGTGGGCTCGTCACAGCTGCGCGCAAAGTACTCCGTGCCGTCAGCTCCGCATACGTAGACGAATTCCGACCCCAGATTCGGGCTGGATGCAGCCTTGATGCCGCGCTCTTCCATGGTCTTCCCATAGATGATGTCGCTCTTGCGCACATCGGCATGGGCTTCGGTGACGCTGACGAAGGGAAGCGTGCAGGCACATGAGATGAGAAGAGCGCACGCGAAGGCGCGAAGCGCGCAACATGCGCGCTTCGCGGAGGATGCTCTTTGTGCATCGAAGAGCTTAAAGGGCATAGATATCTTCTGGCTTCGCGATCTTGAATCCAGCATCCTGCAAAGCGAAATCGATGTTGTCTCCATCGATCTTGAAGACGTCGATGGCCTCGTCATCTCCGGCTTTGAAGCAGTAGCCGTATTCGATGTTGAGCCCTGCTTTGTCACAGAACTCCGCTAGGCGGGCGAGGCCGCCGGGCTCGTTGGGCACATACACGGCGTTCACCTGCGTCACAGAGGCGCGAAAGCCCGATTCGTTGAGCATGGCAGCTACCGCTTCTGGCTCATCGCAGAAGATGCGCACGATGCCGAAATCCTGCGTGTCAGATAAGAACATGGCATGCATGTTCGTGCCGTTATCCGCTATCTTGCGGGTGAGGCTGGAGAGCTTTCCTGGCTCGTTTTGAAGGAAGACGGTCAGCTGTGAGATCATGCGGACACCTCTCTCTTATCGATGACGCGCTTGGCCTTGCCCATGGAGCGCTCGATGGTCTTCGGTTCGACGATCTTGACATCCACGGCCACTTGTAGGTTGCTCTTGAGCTCTGCTTGCAAACGCCGCTTCAGATCCTCCAGCTTGCGAACCTCGTCGATCTGGAAGTCGGGTTCGGTCTCTACCTGAAGCTCCACATGGTCGAGCGGGCCCTTGTTCGTCAGGATGATCTGATACTGCGTGGCGATCTCGGGGAAGCCGGTGATGACCTGCTCGATCTGAGATGGGAAGACGTTCACGCCGCGGATGATGAGCATATCGTCCGTGCGGCCACGTAAACGGTCGATCTTGCGATGCGTGCGTCCGCAGGCACAGGGTTGTTCTATGATGCGCGTGACGTCGCGCGTGCGATAGCGGATGAGCGGGCTGCATTCGCGCGTGAGCGTGGTGATGACCAACTCGCCCCATTCACCATCGGGAAGAACCTCACCGGTATCGGGATCGACGATCTCGCAGTAGAACTGATCCTCGGCGATATGCAGTCCCCCGCGCTCGATGCATTCCATGGCAACGCCGGGTCCCATGATCTCAGACAGGCCATACACGTCGCAGTACTGGACGCCCAGCTTGTCTGCGATCTCTTGGCGCATGTTCTCAGAAGCCGGCTCCGCGCCGCAGATGACGCCTGAGATCTTGAACTCCTTCGCCGGATCATAGCCCATCTCGATGGCCGTATCGGCGATGAACAGCGCATAGGATGGCGTGCATGCCAAGATGTCCGTGTCGCAATCAGCCATGAACTGCACTTGGCGCTTCGTGTTGCCCGAAGAGGTGGGGATGACGGTGCAGCCCATGGCCTCACCGCCAGCGTGACCGCCTAAACCCCCCGTGAAGAGGCCGTACCCATAGGAGACCTGGATGGTGGATTCGTCTGAGCCGCCGACCATGGCGATGCCGCGAGCGAAGCAGTCCCCCCAGTTCTTGAGGTCGCGCTTGGTGTGCCCGACCACGGTAGCCTGTCCCGTGGTGCCCGAAGAGGCATGGATGCGGGCCACATCCTTCATGGGCACCGCGAACATGCCGAACGGATACGCGTCGCGCATGTCCTGCTTGACCACGAAGGGGAACTTGGCCAGATCCTCCAGGCTGTTCAGATCCTCAGGGCTCACGCCCGCCTCATCGAAGGAGCTCTTGAAGAAGTCTATGTTGTCATAGGCATGCTTGACGCTCCACTTCATGCGATCCAGCTGGAGATCGCGAAGCTCCTCTCTGGGCATCGTCTCTATCTCTGGTTGGTAATACATCCCCATCCTCTCTTCCTGAGCCCCCTCTCAGGAGCGCTCATCTCCTTGCCTATCCTCTCAGCTTTCGCTCATGTCCCCTCATGTCGTCGTCGCTGTCGAAGAACCCGAAGATCCCGACGATGAGGACGACGATGATGAGGAGGAAGATGCACTGGCATCCGAAGAGGTGCTGGACGTGTCTTCACGGGCGTATTTTCGTTGGATCTTAGCTGTAACAACCTTCGGCCCCACCTTGTAGAGCTCATTGACAGGCGAATAGACCGAGCTGAAGGTCTTCTGGTCGACGACATTGCCGTCCTTGTCCTTCACCGTACGCGTGACGTTGATGGTAAGGCCATCAGAGCCATTGGTCATCTTGACCACAGCAGTATCCGCATAGGTCTCGTCCACTTCCACCTTGACCTTGTACGGATCCCCTTTGCCCCAGTCGCCCGTGTCCGTGATGACCTCTAGCTCAGGGTCTTCACCGATGAGATCGACGGTGATGCTATGCGAATCGTAGCTGGTAGTGAGCAGGATATCCGAATCCGTATCGTTCTCCCAGACGAGGTCGAGCGTGGGATAGGCGATGGCTGCATCACGCCCAGCAGGATAGGAAGAGGAGCTCAAGGTGTGGTTATGGCGCTCCTTCACGGGCAAGCCGGCTTCATAGACGGAGTTGAACACGGTAGTGGCCACTTGGCAGACGCCGCCTCCTGCTTCCTGGGTCATCTCATCGCCGGAGATGACGCCTGCCTCTTTGAAGCCGGCTTCCGCATTGCAATCCCCCGCCGTCTCATTGAATGACCACGTGCCGCCATCGGCCTTGATCACGGAATCGTCGATGAGATCCGCGGCTTTCTGGATGTTGTACATGCGATTCATGGTGGACGTGGATGAGTTGAACTCCGTGGTATAGGTGCTGAACTTCGTCACGATGCCATAGGCAAGCGATTCATCCAGCGTCAACGGACCTGCGCTCTGCTCGGTCTGGATGGCTATGCCAAAGCGCTCTCCTGCGATCTTCTGGTTTCCCGTGTCGCAATAGGAACCGAAGAGCGCCTGATCCAAGCCGGTGAGCGCTGTGCCCACATTCGGGATGGTGACCTCCTCATTCGGCTTCACCGAAACGCCCTCTTCGCTCACTTCGAAGCTGACGGCATACTTCCCGCCGCTCTCATCCAAGTTGAGATTCTCGGTGAGCGTCTCAAGCGCCTTCTGCTCAGAGAGCTCCGGCTTCAGATACCATTCCTCTCCCCTCTGAGCGGGAGCGGCGCTCACCCATGACCCCAGCGTCTCCTTGCTGATGTCTGCGGTAGCATCTCCATATTTGAATGAGGCACCCTCTGTCAATGCCTCATTGACCGCATCGGCCGTCCTTTGCGCGGATTCAGCATCCACTTTGAGCGTGACGTATTCAGCCACGGGGATGTAGCGCGGGTCATCCACTTCGCTGTTGAGCAGCTTGTCGGTGAGCGTTGCCTGGAACGTGTCCTTGTCTATCTCATAGCCGTCATGGCCCTCTACCACCGACGCTTGGCCATCTTGCACGGAGAGGCCGTATTCTTGAGCAGGATCGCCTATGGCGGTGTTGATGTCGGACAAGAGCTTCGAGAGCATCGTTTGGTTGTAATCCAGCTCCACCGCTATCTCATGGGGATGCATGAGCGTGCTGAAGCGATCGAAGAAGCCCGATGAGCGCCCGAATTCATAGGCTTCAGCGGCTAGCTCTTGCACGGGTAGCCGTGCGCCCAAGGTATCTGAGGACTCCACCCACAGCACCTTGTTCTCCAGGGCCTCCTCGGCAGATATCTGCTCCGCGAGGATCTCCTCTTGAGCGCGCACCTCATCCACGTTCGTGTTCTTGGCAGCGTCTTCTGACGTGAAGATGTAAACGCTGGTGTTCGCCAGCTTGTCTCCGTAGCGCGACGAGAGGGCATTTGCTGCCTCCTCTTGCGTCATGCCCGCCACATCCACATCGCCGATGGAGACGCCCTTGTAGATCTTGTCGGCATTCAAGGCGGAATCCAGGAAGAGACCGCACACGAGCACGACGATGAGGATGACCGCACAGCCGATGACCTTGCTCTTATCCCAGAGGAAGGTGAATCCACGCCCGATGGAGCGGATGATGAACGCGATGAGCTTCACGATGCTCACCACGATGAGCTTCAAGATGTCGAAGATCTTGCCGAGGATGGAGTCGCTGGGGCTTGCCGCATACGATACGGGCTGCGCTTGCGGCTGCCGCTTCGCCGATGGCTGTCTCTGAGAGCCTTTTTGACCACGATCGGCTCTCGATCCGCGCGTTGCCTCAGAGAGGTGGCGCTCAGGACGCGAAGCGCGATCATGCGAACGCTGCGAGCGAGGCACATCCACCGAACGGCTGGTAGACCGGCTCACGGAACCAGAGCTACGCCCTGACGTCCTGGTTTGCTGTTGCGACCGGTTGCTTTGGCTCGTGCGCGCAGGCGTGCGATGCGCAGAGGATGGATCCTTGCCGCTTACCGTGATGCGATTGGTGGTGCGGGGTGCGCTTTCGCGAGCGAATCTCTGAGAGCGGCTCTCATCGGCTGGGTGCCCATCAGAAAGCGGTCGGGATGAAGCACGATGCACCGAACCCGACCGCGAGCCATAGCGATCCGAATCGAGGTTGAAGTTGCTGCTGTATGCCATGGGTCAGCCCTTGCGCTTCCTCAAGGCTTCCACAGCCTTCGCACAATAGTAGATAGTGACTCCTATCTGCAGCGCCAGCCCCACGTAGATGAACCAGATGCCCCAGCATGCAGGCGCATGGCCGAAGCCGGGCAGCCACGAGGCATCCACGATGCCCAGACCAGGGATCAGAGGATAGTTCAGCAAGAGCGCTGCGAATCCGATGAAGAGGAACGTGGTGGCGAACTTGCCAGGATAGATGACGGGGATCTGGATGCGATAGCGGTTGAGCAGCACGCCGCCGCCGATGAGCAAGAGCGCTTCGCGCGCCAGGATCACGACGACGATCCAGACGGGACAGCGCCCGATGAGGCATACCCCCATTACACCCGTCATCATGAGAATGGTATCCACAGCTGGGTCGAGGAGCTTGCCCAGCTTAGAGACCGTGTGCGTGCGCCGTGCCACCTGGCCATCCAAGAAATCAGTGAGAGCCGCCACAGCGAACACGATCATGGCGGCTATGTCGAACCCCGTGAAGAGGAGGATCAGATAGATGGGAACGAGGCACAACCGAGCGAAGGAGATGACATTGGGCACCGTGAGGATGCGGTCGCACACGACCTCGGTATGCTGTTGTGCGCTGGCATTCTGTGCGGTCAATGAGAGCTCCGGATCACATCGTTTGCATTGAAGTGCCATTCTACCAAGCAACCGGGGGTTTTGCAGGCAATCCACGCAACTTGCACGCATCTATCCGTCAACGATCCGCCAACGCGAGCAGGGACTTGATACGGTCAGGAAGCAGCCTTCTCTGCGTCTGCGTCTGCGTCCTTGTCCTTCTCGGGCACCGCGCAGACGACCTCCGATTTCTGGGTGGCGATGGAAGTGGGAGACGGGTCCATGGAGAGGCAATGCGTGGGACACGCTGCCACGCAGCTGCCGCATTGGACGCACATGTAGGGTTGGATGGTCCAGGTGCGCGCCGCCTTGTCCACCGTGATGCAATGACAGGGGCATGTCTTCTGGCACTTCGCGCAGAGGATGCAACCAGCCACATCATTCACGATGTGGCCCTTCTGTCCCGCATAGGGCGTCTTCGTCTGCGCTGGATAGCACAGCGTCTCAGGCTTCTTGAAGAGGGACCGGAGCGTCATCGCGCCCAGATGGAAGCTTCCCATTGTCTCCTACCTTTCCGTGCAGCTGATGCACGGGTCGATCGTCAAGATGACCATGTTCACATCGGCAAGGTCGCAGCCCTTGAGCGCTTCCACCATGCCTGCGAGGTTCTGAGAGGTGGGCGTGCGCATGCGCATGCGCTCCAGGAACTTCGTGCCGTTTCCCTGAGCGTAGTAGTAGCATTCGCCTCGAGGCTGCTCCAGCACATTCGCTGCGCGCGCGCCAGGATCCGGATTCCCCTTCACTTTGACGGCGATGTCCCCTTGAGGGATCTTACCTGCAAGCTCTTGGATGATCTGGATGGATTGCAGGACCTCCAAGCAGCGCACCTTCACGCGCGCATAGCAGTCCCCTTGCGCATCTACGATGGGCTGGAAGTCAGACAGAGCTCCATAGGCGCCGCGTCCGAAGCTGCGCACATCGTAGCTCACGTTCGAGGCCCGTGCGAAGGGCCCGACCATGGAAAGGTCTACGGCCTGCTCATGAGTGAGCGTACCCACGCCCACCGTGCGGTTCTTGACCGACATATCCGTGAGCAGCGTGTCTGTGATCTCCTTGTATTCTGACTTGATGCCATCCAGCACGCTGCAGATAGCAGCCAGCTCCGAATCCTCTATGTCGCGCGCCACGCCGCCCACGCGCACCACTGAGAGGATGACGCGGCCGCCTGTGGTCTTCTCGAAGATATCCAAGATGCGCTCGCGCAGGCGCCAGCAGTGCATGAACATGGATTCGAAGCCGAATGCATCCGCAGCCAGCCCGAGCCAGAGCAGGTGAGAATGGATACGAGAGAGCTCATGCCAGATGACGCGCAGATACTCTGCGCGCGTAGGCACTTCGATGCCCATGAGCTCCTCTACCGTCTCAGCATAGCCCAGCGAATGTCCCATGGCGCAGATGCCGCAGATGCGCTCTGCTACGAAGATGAACTGATTGTAATCGCGCGTTTCCACCAGCTTCTCCAAACCGCGATGCACGAACCCGATCTGCGGGAGCACGTCGATCACGGTCTCATCTTGCACGACCAGATCGAGATGGAGCGGCTCAGGCAGAACGGGATGCTGTGGCCCGAAAGGGATGACCGTTGACTTGCCCATTATGCGTCCTCTCCATCCTGTGCCTGCTTCTTGGCCTTCGCCTCCATGGCAGCCCGCACCTTCGCGGCCTTCTCCGGAGGCATGGAGGCCAGCTTCGCTTCCATCTCCTCGTCGATCAAGGGCTCGCCAGGCTTCGCCCCTGAGATGTCAGACGCAGCCTCTGCCGGTGCCTCGCCTGCCTCTTTCGCGGCTTTCGCAGCAGCGGCTTGGGCCTTCTTCTCCTCAAGCTTGCGCTGCTTCTCTCGCTCAGCCAGCTTCTCAGGCGAGATGATGGTCATGGGGACCTCGGTGGAGACGCGATAGAAGTTGCCCAGGAAGTCTATGGCAAGCCCATCGAAGGTGATGCCGAACAGATCATGGATCTCGTTCTCGCATACGAAGGCCTCAAGATAGACATCCGTGATAGAGGGCAGGTGCGCGTCGCGCGGGAGCGCTTCGACCACCAGGTTCTCCAAAAGCCCATCTCTCATGTACGAGTAGATGACATCGGCGCTGTCATCGTTGTTGACAGCCAGCATCTGCACGTAGCGCCATCCAGCATCTTTGCGCATTTGCGCATCTTCATGGATGGCTTGCGCATCCATGGTCTTGAAATCCGTGGAGAATCCCATCTAGGCACGCCCCTTCTTCTCCGCTTTGAGCTTTTCGGCCTTCTCATCCAGCACCGCAACGCCTGCAACGATGGCATCGATCAGCGTTTCGGGCCTGACAGCGCAGCCTGGTGCATACACGTCCACCGGGATGGCCTGATCCACGCCGCCGATCACGTTGTAGCAATCGTGGAAGATGCCTCCTGAGCAGGCGCAGATGCCGCAGGCGACGACCACCTTCGGCTCTATCATCTGGTCATAGATCTGGCGGACCACGTCTATGTTCTGCTCATTGACCGAACCGGTCACCAAGAAGATGTCCGCATGCTTGGGGTTGCCCGTATTGATGACGCCGAAGCGCTCGCCGTCGAAGCCCGGGCAAAGCGTTGCCAGCACTTCGATATCGCATCCATTGCAGCTGGAGCCATCGTAGTGGATGACCCAGGGTGACTTGCCTGCGTAAGCCATGTCCTGCCTCCCTTACAGAAACGCCAGCACGGCCAGATTGATGCCGCCTGCCACGAGCGCCACAGCCCAAGCGGACTTCAGCATGAACTGCCATTTCACGCGCGCGAAGTTGTTGTCGATGAGGATCTCCACGAAATAGGCCACGAGCGCCGCCACGATGCCTATAAGGATGGTCCAGGGGCCGCCCCAGACGAAGAAGATGCCGATCCAGCCCAAGAACAGCACGTTCTCGCACCAATGGAGGATCTCCACCATCCCCAGCGTCGATCCGGACATCTCCGTGGTCATGCCGCGAACGATCTCTTGATGAGCATGATGCGACATGGACAGATCGAAGGGTGATTTGCGCAGCTTGATGGTCAGGATGAACATGAGCCCCAAGAACACCGGCCAGATGCAGACGATGACCGGAACGTCCAAGCTGAATACCGCGCCCACATCGAAGGAGCCGGGAGCCACGAAGAAGGACATCGTCGGATCAGGTGCCATGAGCGTTTGCGTTGCCATGAAGAATGCCACCGCGAAGAGGAGCACCATGGGCTCATAGGACATGACCTGCAGCGTCTCGCGCGCCGCGCCCACCTCTGCATAGGGAGAGCGCGATGAGTAGGCAGCGATGATGAAGAACAAGCTGGAGAGGGTGATCACGAAGATGCAGAGCAGGAGATTCCCCCCTGAGAAGAAGATGCCACCGGCGATGACAGCGAAGATGAGCGCGCAGATGACGTAGGCATCTTGAACGCCATTCACCGTGACGCCCTCCTTCTCGAAGAGCTTGCGCACGTCATAGTAGGGCTGCAGCAGCGGTGGGCCCACGCGCCCCTGCATGCGCGCTGATACGATGCGGTCGATGCCTGCCAGAAAGCATCCAAGAACAGGAGCCAGCACCGCGAAGGCGATGATTCCGATGAGCGTGATGAGCAATCCAGTGAGATCCATGCCAACCCCCTACACCAACGCAATGCCGAACAGCGCCATGACCACAGCGGCCAGCATCAACACGCTGTTGAAGATGACTCCCACAGGCGCCATGCGCTCTTCGCCGAACACATCTTCCATATACCAGTTGCGCGCCGTGGCCAGGCTCTCGCCCGACATCGCATTCTGAAAGGCGCGCGCATCGTCGTTGCGGCTGACACCGGACAGGTAGACGCCCACCGTGCGCTTCTTGGAGCGTCCAAGGCCGCAGAACAGCGCGATCACCACCACGCAGACGCAGATGCTGGCGATCCAGAGGTTATCCGTGCCGATATCCTGACCGAAGAGGCCATAGACGGATACCACATATGGTTCCACCATCACCTGGGAGAGCACGGGGATCAACACGCATGCAGCCACCAAGAGGATGGCCATGAGCAAGATGGAGACCCATTCGCTTCTGTGAACCGTCGTCTCCACGTTCTCAGGGCTGCCAGCGATCCCGGCAAGCTTGCCCATCCACTTCGCCCAGAACATGAACGTGGCCGCGGAACCGAACGCCAAGATCAAGATGAGCGCGACCTGATCCATCTGCACGAAGGAGACGAGCGTAGCCCATTTCGCCACGAGCATGCCGAACGGAGCGATGAACATGGCCATGATGCCGAGCATCATGAAGCGCGCCAGACGCGGCATGCGCTCGAAGAGCAGGTCCATGTCCTCGATGTCGCGGCTGCCGATGTGATGCTCCGCCGTGCCGACGCAGAGGAACAGCAGGGACTTCGCGATGGCATGGAAGAGGATCAAGAACATGGCCGCCCAGACCGCCTCAGGCGTGCCTACGCCCGCACAAGCGGTGATGAGGCCCAGATTCGCGATGGTGGAATAGGCGAGCACGCGCTTGGCATTGGTCTGCGATATGGCCATGAACGAGCAGAGCAAGAACGTGACAGCTCCTGTGAGCATCACCATGACCGACGGCACAGGGCTCATGAGGAAGCACGGCGCCAGCTTCACCAACATGAAGACGCCAGCTTTCACCATGGTGGAAGAATGGAGCAGAGCGCTCGTGGGCGTCGGCGCCACCATGGCCCCGAGAAGCCAAGTCTGGAAGGGCATCTGGGCTGCTTTGGTGATGCCTGCGAAGGCAAGGCAGACGACAGGCAAGAGCACGAGGGTGGGGTTGGCCATGCCGATCTGGATGAACTCATCCAAAGCATAGGTGCCCACTTGCGTCGCGCAGACGAGCAGCGCCAAGATGAAGGCGATGCCGCCTGCCAGATTCATGATGATCTGGCGGAAGGCGTTCTTGATGGCCTCTTCGGTTCGGGTGTAGCCGATGAGGAGGAACGAGCACAAGGTGGTCACTTCCCAACCGGTGAACATCCATGCCATGTTGTTGGAGAACACGATCACATACATGGCCGAGAGGAACAGGAACATGAGCGCGAAGAACAAGGGACGCCTGTCTTTGGCGCCTTCCGGCTCATGGGCTTGGAAGTCCTTCATGTAGCCGATGGCATAGACGCAGATGCCCGAGCCGATGACGCCGATGATGAGCACCATCATGAGCGTGAGGGAATCCACATAGAGGCCTTGAGGCACCTCCATGTCATGGGCGAAGGAGAACTCCACATACAGCACGACGATGAGCTGCACGATGCCTAAGATGCCCGCCAAAGCATTCTTGTAGCGCACGGCGAACCCTAGGATCACGAAGACGCAGATGCAGCTTATGACCGTGCAGGCGGTATCCGCTATGGCGGATTCGCAATCGAAGAGCACAAGACCGCTTGCGATGTGCATGCACGCTAACGCGACCGATGCGACGGCCGTGACGATGGCGCCGACGATGACGAGGAAATTCCTTGCAGCGTCGTTCCTGATGACATACAGCAGCACCGCTATGACCGCCGGGAATGCCATGAGGAATAGGAGCATTTCCATGCCGTTCCTCCTCTTGGATAGGTTTGACCTGAAAGACTTTACCAAAGGCGGCGGTCGTTACGCATCCATCGGATGGAGGCGCCGAGCATTGCTCGGTGAAGGGAGCGCACACCGAAGATGGCCGCACCTGAGCGGTTGCGTGGCGTGCGCGAACGGCGAATGATCGTATGCGAAGTGAAGGGATTGGAGGCGACGTCCGGATTCGAACCGGAGATGAAGGCTTTGCAGGCCTCTGCCTTACCACTTGGCCACGTCGCCCCGATGAGGCATCTTGCCTACTCTCAAAAAGAGCCGACCCGTCTTCTGTGACGGGGCGGCTCTCGCAGGCAATGGAGCGGACAACGGGGTTCGAACCCGCGACCCCCACCTTGGCAAGGTGGTGCTCTACCAGCTGAGCCATGTCCGC
>CANODU010000029.1 GCA_947565185.1 uncultured Eggerthellaceae bacterium
GGAAATGGCCTGAATATGAAGGATCCCTTCTCAACGGTGGCAGAGGAAATTTCCCATTTAAAGAATTACAGTTATGTGATGGATATGCGCATGCATGACAATGTAAACTATATTTATGAGATTGAAGAGGATACATTGATGGACAGGCTTCCAAGGATCGTTATCCAGCCTTTGGTGGAAAATGCGTTAAACCACGGCCTGCGGAATAAAAGAGGCGGGAAGAAAATCAAAATCGTGATACAGAAAAGGGCAGGCATCCTGAAAATCGACGTGTCGGACAATGGAGTTGGCATGGATGCGCAGAAGCTGAATGAGGTTTCGGCAGAGGTTCCGGCGGTGAATGTGGGGTTGTATCCAGTGACCATCACGGGCACGTTCGTCGTCAAGAATCAGAGGGGCGAGGTGGTGACGGACCAGTTCGCTTTCAACAAATTCGATGGTACGCTTGAGATTACTCAGCGTTCTGTCGCGCTGGCATCTGAATCTGCGACCAAGGTGTATGACGGTTTTGCTTTGACGGCTCCGATCGAGGGTACCGTTGACGAGGTGTTGGCTGCTGAGGCAAACGTCGAGACCACGGGTTCTGTGACCAATGTTGCTGACAGTCCGAGGATGAACACCATTGCTGTTACACCTAAGACGGAGTTGGCTGAGGGCATCAATGAGTACAACGAGAACAACTACGTCTTCACTAAGGATGAGGGCACGCTGACCATCACTCCGCAGAGCATCAACCCGGGTGATTCCACGGAGCGTGATCCAGATCCGGAGAATCCGGATGAGCCCTTCACGCCTTCTGATCCCAACAATCCGTATCGTGGCATCAAGGTCGGCAATCTGACGAATGAGCAATACAACGGCAAGAAGTGGGAGAAGACGCCTGCAGTGACCCCGGCAGCGGATTCTGTAAACGAACCCATCACGTTCGATGTGACCCGCACGAACGATCTCACCAACGTCGGCACGAAGACCGTGACCATCACGGGCAAAGGCAACTACACGGGTACGGTTACGCGCACGTTCGACGTGACGCCTGCACCGGTGGTTATCATGGTGGACAGCTATTCCAAGGTGTACGGTCAAGATGACCCCACGTTCACGGGCACCGCGGGCGTCCCCACCAAGGGTGACGACGGCAACTGGAAGCGCACCGAAGAGGGCGCGTACGAGGTCGATTCGCTGTACAACAACGATCTCAACAACAATAAAGAGGATTCTGCTGGTAACTTCACTTACGTTCGCTCGAACGCGGATGTGCAGAACGTCGGTACATACAAGAACGTTCTGACAACCAGCTTCGATGCTGCGAACGCTGATGCGGTCAAGACCGCAATCAATGCGAATTACAGTCTGGTGGAAGTGATCCCTGGCAACTTCTCCATCACGCAGGCCACGGCAACGTTGAATGCGACTGGCGTCACCACCACGTATGACGCCAACGAGTACGCCATTTCGGTTGCTCCGATGGGTGAAGAAGGCTGGACCGTTGAATACGCCACGACGCCGAACGGGCCGTGGGGTGAGAACCCGGTCTACACCGAAGCGGGCCAGTATCCGGTGTACGTGAAGGCCACGAACCCGAACTATGTTGACGTGTATGGGACGGCTACGGTGACCATCAATCCCGCTCCCGTGACCATTCGCGTGAACGACGCCACGAAGGTCGCTGGTTCTGAGAACCCCGAGTTCACGGGTGCCATTGAAGGCGAAGTGGCAGGCCATGAGCTCACGGGCGTCAGCTATTACCGCAAGAGCGATGCTGAGGGCATCGGCACGTACGAGAATGATCTGACGGCCAGCTTCGACGACAACCCGAACTACACCATCACGGTGGAAGACGGTGACTTCACCATCACGGCCATGCCGGTTCCGGCAGAGCCGGTGACGCCGCCTACCACGCCTGCACCGGGTCCGCTGGACGGCATCGTGACCACGGTCACTGACTTCCTGGCCACGCCGATCATCGGGGCTCCTGCGGTGGCGGATACCACAGCTATCGATGATGCTGAGAACCCGCTGGCGCAGATCGAGGATGACGGTACGCCCATGAGCGCGTTCGATGCGCCCATCTGCTGGATCCATTACTACATCCTGCTGGGCATCATCATCACGGCCATTTATGGCGGCGGCGTGATCGCGCGCAGGCTTGGGTACAGCCACAAGGTGAAGAGCTACGAGGATGACGTGACGGGCAAGGAAAAGAAGCGGGACAAGGTGAAGGATCCTGCTCCCAATCCGGCTCAGCCCACCATCTAGATCCGAGCATGTGAAAAGAGACCCTGCCAAAGGCAGGGTCTCTTTGTCTCTGTGGGTGCGGCCAACTGGCCGCACGATTACCAAACAATGGGTCTGTGCCTAGGCACAGACCCATCACCTTCTTCTCATATGATGCGGCGCACAAGGGCATCTGCTCTGACAGGCCCTCCCGCCGCACAGACTAACAGCACGGCGACAAGCGCCGTGCGAGTGGTTGGATGCGCTTCGCTCATCCAACCAAAGCATTTCTCAGATGTTTGTGGCGCGGCTTATCGCCGCGCATTCACCCGTGCGGCCAGTTGGCCGCACCCACGAGGGTTGTAACTCTTCCTTCGTAGATGACGCGTAAGCGGCATCTAACCGGGCGATACGCCCGGTTAGGCCGTTCACCTTGAGCGTAAGCGAAAAGGTGTAAGGCCGTCATGAATAGAGGCATTGCATGCGCAATGCCGACACACTTTTGTCTAAAAGGCAAACCCTTACGGCAAGGAGCATCCATCGATCAGGCATGCCTTGACAAGGGGGAGGACTGCACCACGCTTTACGAGAGCTATGTGATCTTCGTGTGCGACTTCGATGCGTATGGCAAGGGCCTTCCGGCCTATCACCTAGAGCGCGCGTGTTTAGAGGACGCAACCGTCGATATCGCTGATGAGTCCCACTGGCTCGTGCTCAATGCGAGCGCATGGGATTCATGACCGTCGAGCACTCGCACAGAGCAGGATTGAGCCAAGCCCGCAAAGAGGGCATCGAACTGGGCCTGGCTGAAGGCGAAGCCCGCGGCATCAAGCTTGCTGACATCCTCCTCGATGCAGGCCGCATCGATGACCTCAAGCGCGCCTCGAACGACGCCACCTACCGTGACGCCCTCTTCCAGGAGTTCCACCTGTAAGTGACATCCCCTCGAATGGATGCAGGATGATCGTGGGTGCGGCCAACTGGCCGCACCTGTAAAAACAGTGCCCTTTGCATGGATATGCAAAGGGCATAGCAAGCATCTTCTATGTCTGGGTTGGGGTAAGCGAAGCGAACCCCAACCCCTCTGCGCAGTGCTTGCACTGCGCTGTTGGTTCGTGCGGCGGGAAGGTCTCACAGGTCATACACCTTTCTTGCGCCGCATCATTCTTCAGGCAGCAACAGGATAAGTGTTATAGGTTTGTGCAAGCACAAACCTATTGTTTTGGAGATGTGCGGCCAGTTGGCCGCACCCACGAGATCCGTTCCCCTGATATGCGCTCTGGTGTGGCTCATCGCCCGGTTAGATGCCGCTTACGCTTCATCTACGAAGGCAAAGCACCCACATCAACCTGACACAGATCTTCGTGGGTGCCGCTCGTTTTCGGGATTCAGGTGTGCCATACTTTACACATTATTATCCACATGAAAGGAGCACCATATGGGGATCGTTGATGGCAAGGTGGCAGTGGTCACCGGCGGCACGCGCGGCATTGGGTATACCATCGTAAAGCATTTCTTGGATCAGGGCGCGAAGGTGGCGCTGTGCGGTTCCAAGCAGGAGACGGTGGACAAGGCACTGGCCAAGCTTGCTGAAGAGGGCTTTCATGACAACGTGATGGGCATCTGCCCGAAGCTCACGGATGCCGATTCCGTGCAGGCGGCCTTCCAAAGCGTCGTCGACCGGTTCGGCCGGCTGGATGTCCTCTGCAACAACGCTGGTGTGAGCTCGCGAACGGCCCTCGTTGACTACACGACCGAAGAGTTCGAATCCGTCATCGACATCAACGTGATTGCCCCCTTCGTTTGCAGCCAGGCAGCTGCACGCATCATGATCGAGCAGGGTGGCCATGGCTCCATCATCAACACGTCGTCCATGGTGGGCAAATACGGCCAGCCTTCAGGAAGCGCATACCCCACGTCAAAGTTCGCTGTGAACGGTCTTACGCTCTCCTTGGCTCGCGAACTGGCCAAATATGACATCCGCGTGAACGCTGTGGCGCCGGGCGTCACCCATACGGACATGGTGGACGCGCTGCCGGAGTCCATGATCAAGCCGCTGATTGAGTCCATCCCCCTGATACAGCCCCTAGAGTGTTGTTTGTGTGTGTATCCATGTTTTGCCTGTTCAGGCGCTGATTTCTTTGTAACCGAATTGTTATAATCCCCGCAACGGGTTATCGCGGGAGAAGTGCGCCCATTGGCTGCTGACCTCCGCATCACATACAACGCTCAGGTCAGGAGGTCTGAGAGTGAAGAGGATCGTATCAAGCCTATGCGCGTTCACGCTGGCGTTCTCGCTGTTCGGAACGCCCGCAGCCGCATTCGCCACCCAAGCGAACGATCAGACATCTAATGCAGAAATCGCTGTTCAAGGCGCTGTTTCGCATGACGCTGATGCTCAGAACACCGAAACGGCTGCCAAGTCCGAAGCGCCCACAACGCTCCCGGCAGATGCAGTTGGGCCGGTCAAGGCGGAAGACCCTGAGCCTGAAGCCACGGTGTCTGAGGAGCCGAAAGCTCCGGTCTACAACAACGAGGCCGAAGCGGATCCCAGCGAACAGCCCAAAGCCAAGGGTGAGGCTGAAGAGCAGCCCTCTCTTCTGGACGCCATCGTGGGCTTCTTCACGGGTGGCGCCGCAGAAGAGGCGGCTGATCCGGGCGATGCTACAGCAGATGCCCAGCCTGATAAGTCAGGACAGATCAGCGGTGCCAGCCTGACGGTCAAGTTCTATACCCAGAGGCCGAAGGCCATGATGGATACCGCAGATCCGCTCACCTTGGCCGTTGCGGGCAAGACTGCGGCCTTCGACGGCGTTTCGGGTGCAGGCACCGTGCGCACGGCCGTCATCTCAGACATCCCCGCTGGCAGGCAGTCGGTGTCCATCTCAGGCTCTTATTACCTGCCTCTTACGCACGAGATAGAGTTCAAGGACGGCACGAAGTATGCCTTCGACGTCACGGACTACATCACGGGCGCCGTTGATGCCTCCATGGCGGATGCGGGCTTCATGCCCTTCGGTGATTACGATGACAATGGCGCGGTTGACAGCGCGGATTCGCAGATCATCTCCGAAGCCATGGTGCAAGAGAACAAGAACGCCAAGTACGACCTGAGCGATGACGGCAAGCTCAGCTTGAAGGACGTGCAACTCCTTGCCGAGATGACGCGCAGGGATGTCAAGGCGCCCGCCAAGGTGACCGAAACACCGGATGGTTCGCAGGTCGATCCAGAGATCCCCGAAGGCACGTCCGTCTTGGTGGACGGCAAAGTGGTCACGGGTGATGCCGCGAAGGATGCTATCAAGAGCCTCTTTGATGATGCGACCCATGACATCACGCTTACGGACAGCGTGAACACCGTGGAAGGCGGCGTGAAGACGGATATCTCTCCGGATGCGCCGGTGGAGTTCAGCTGGAACGCGAACGGCCTCACCATGAATCGCTTCACGTTCTATTCGCCGCGCGAGGGTGCCACGGTGAGCAACATGCCCACCCAGGGCGCCGTTACCATCAAGTTCGAGAAGGATGGCGCGGATCACGTTCTGGACGTGCCCATTCCGTGCGAGAACGCCTATGGTCTGGACGATCCCACCATCCTGCCGAACCTCAAGGTGGTGGTGGATGCGGCCCATGGGTGCGTCTTCTTCGACCTGGGCGAGGATGTCAAGGTCTACGACACTGAGTTCTCCATCACGGGCGCTTCGGGTCCGGACACTACGAAGATCCAGCTGAGCAAGGCCAGCTTCTTCTCTTCGGAATCGCCCGGTCCTGATGATCCCACGCCCGAAGATCCTGAGAAGCCGTTGCCCACCATTCCTGAGAACGTGACGGCCACGGTGGATAACCAGCAGATCACCCTGAGCTGGGATGCGTCGCGCAACGCCGTGGGCTACGAGGTCCAGATCGCCACGGGCGATGGCGAGCCCGAAACGGTGACCAGCACGCAGACGTCTGTCCCCATTCAGAGCTACGCTGGCGAGCGCCTGCAGAATGGCACGACATATTCGCTGCGCGTGCAGGCCGTGGACAAAGATGATAACAAGAGCGGTTATACGGATTGGATCAATGCCACCCCTGAGCTGACCACGCCCCCGGCGAATCCGGGCGGCCTCAAGCTGACGCCCAGCTACAAGGAGATCAGCGCCACGTGGAACGCCGTTGATCGTGCAGACCGGTACACGCTGTACTACGCGAAGAAGGGGAGCAGCCAGTTCACACCCATTCCGAATCTCACGGATACGAAGCACACCGTGCGCGATCTGGACAATGAAACGGAATACACCTTCTATGTGGTGGCCGTGAATGACACCTATGGTCCCAGCGACGCCAACAAAGCCTCGCGCTTAAGCGCGCGCACCACCTTCGTGACCACGAAGGTTCCGTGGTTCAACCTGATCAACCGCACAACGCAGGATGCCGCGAAGTACCTGCCAACGGATGTGTTCAGCAGCGTGAAGGCGAACGGCAGCGAAGCGGAGGGTGCGAAGCTGGTTGATGGCAACTACAACACCATCTACGAACTGCCCGCGAACACGTATCCCACGTGGGATAACGCCACGTCCGTGGTCTTCACCAACCCGCACAGCATTCGCCATATCGCCCTGTCCACGAATCTGGGCGAAGGCTATGCTGATGACATCGAAGACGTTTGGGTGCGCTATTCCACGGATGCGCGTGCGTCAGGCAGCTTTGACAAGCCCAGCGGCATCACGTGGACGGATGCTCCCATGAATGACGGTTCGGGGCAGAATGCCAAGAACACCATCATGATCCAGCTGCCGCAGCTCTTGACCAATGTCCGTTCCATGGATGTCATGATCAAGCGTACGGGCAGCGTTCCCATCACCATCTCAGAGCTGGCATTCTACGAGGGCAGCACGCTTCCTGAGCGGATCGATGCGCTGTTCAAGCCTGACACGATGATGACGGAATTGGCAGAAGGCGTTGAGCAAGGAACCATCACGGCCCTACGCGAAGAGGCGAACGCCGAAGATCCGCTGGCTGTTTCAGGGACCAGCGCGAAGGCAGAGCGCTTCTGGGATGCCCAGACGCTGTTGGACAAGCTGGATCTGGCTGAAACGCTGCTGCGCGGGCAGACCGCGCGGGCTGTCACCACGCATCCTGAGATCTACGGCACCACCACCAACGTACGCGGCACCAACGCGCTGCAGCCCACGGGCATCACGGCGCTGGCGGGCACCAAGGTGCAGATATCGGTCATGCCTGCTGAGGGCACGGCTGATGTGGGTGCTGCCACGAAGCTCAAGCTGGTCGTTGCGCAGCAATACGGTACGGAAGCTGCGCTCACGCAGTCCGCAGGCTTCCTGAACGTGGGCGTGAACACCATCACCATGCCAACGATGGGCACGGGCAGCACTGAACGGGGCGGCGGCCTGTATGTGATGTATGAAGAGCCGAACTGCCCGGCCTACGAGGTGAAGGTGGTGGGCGGCCATCAGGTGCCCCTGCTGGATGTGTACGGCGTGACTGACAACGCTCAGCTGAAGGCAGCGGCCAAAGACTTCGCAACAGATCTGGCGAAGTATGCGCCGTCGGTATCCGGCATCCATGCGGACGGCAATCATGGAGCCAGCTATGTGGAGCGCACGTGCGTGGCGAATGCCGCGGAGATCCTGACCAGCAACGCGCTCATCTCTCTGCCGGCAACGGCTGCACAGAAGGCATTCGAAGATGAGCTGAGCGCTAACGGGCGAGACGCGGCATCAGCCCTTTCGGTGTCGCTCCCCTTCCTTGATAAGGCCATCTCGCTGCTCTACCAGCAGGCAGGCTTGTTCGACGTGAGTGCCGCGGCGAACAGCAGCACGGTGGCCACCTATGGCGGCAACAACGCGCTTCCCACCACGCATATGGGCTTCCGTTACATGATGGCGGGCAGCGCGGGAAGGATGGTCACGGAGAGCACCATCGGCTTGGGATGGTTCGAAGGTGCGGAGCTGCTCACCGCGCCCACCATTCGGATGACTACCGATGACAAGTACAAGTCCGGCAACCCCTACAGCTGGGATCTGAGCAGCGTCATGGGCAAGGCCGTGGCTGCTGACAACGCAACGTTCCCGGCTGCGTTGGCTGACTACTATGCGCAGGTGATCACGTCCAAGGACAAGAACGACGGCCAGCACTTCAGCTATGACGACGTGACCACATACCTTGCGTCCGGCAAGTCAAGCTCCATAGACGCCCTGCCGAACAACCTGCGCACGGCACTGCTCTGGCAGCTGCGTTTGGGCTACGACAATGCGTACTCCTACAAGCTGTATGACAGCGCTGCTGACCAGATGGCCGATTCGCTGTTCGCGCGCATGAACGCCTACATGCGCAATCCCAGCACTGCCCCGAATGGCCTGGAGCTTGACGGTGTGGACGCTGACAACGCCTTCATCCGTCTGACGTGCGCGGCAGCCAAGAGCAATCTGATAGCGTTCTTCGAGAAGTGGGGCATCCCCTTCAGTGATGAGACGCGTGCCTATGCGGATACGTTCTCTCCTGATATGCGCGATCTCACGTTGATGACAGATGATGGTCGCAAGGGTTCAACGCGCACGGCTGATGAGAGCGTGCGTCAGGTTGCGGCCACTGTGCAGGCATTCGAGCCGAACGAGGCGGGGGAGGTGACCATCACCGGCATCAGCCTCAAGGATGATGTGCGGGCGTCTTCCAACCTCGGGTTCGAAGTGCTGCGCCAGGTGGGCACCGATGAGAGCACCAGCCAGGTGGTCGGGTTCGTGCCCGCGGGACAGACCACGTTCACTGACCGCCTGACCTCGGACAACGGGCAAACGCTCACATATTCTGTGCGCGCGGTGGACACGGCGCTCTACCATTCGGCCGCGACGGAGGCTGGACAGGTGCAGGCCAGCTTCCCGCGCAATCTGAACAAGGCGTACTGGAACATCACCTCCACCATGGAGAGCGACGACGATCCGATGTCCATGGTGGATGGCAGCACGTCTACCCAGTACAAGGGCACGCGCACTGCTGAGGCGGCGGGCGCTGTGGGAGGCACCGTGGACGACACGGGCACCTACGCGTCGGTCACCATCGCCTTCGGCAAGCCGACGGATGCGTGCGGCATCCGCTACTTCCCGGGTTCGGGCGCGTTGACGGGCGAAGGCGCTACGGACACGTTCAAGCGCCTGTGGGTGCAGGTGTCCAACGACGGCGCGAACTGGACCAGCGTGGGCTACAAGGAGATCAGCCCGTCCACGTTCGACACGTCCAAGTGCGCAACGGTGTACTTCACCAAGTCCATGGTCATGCCGAACGCAGGCGCTGAGGGCTCGCAGATCAGCGTGCACAATGCATCGTATCTGCGCGTATCCGATCTGGACACGTCAGCCGATACGCCCATCTCCATCGCTGAGATAGATGTGATCGGGTCCTTGCCGGATGCCGTTGCCTTCAACAAGGTGGATGGCGGCGAAGGCGTGTCGGGCATTGGCCGCACCGTTGAGGACATCCGCGTGAAGGCCGCGGCGGACGGCGTCTATGACGGCGCTGGGACGCTCATCCCGGCTGGATCGCTGGTAGTGAGCGGCAGCTACACGGGCAATCCTGCGAAGAGCACGCTGCAGCTGCGCGACGCGCTGGGCACCGTGATCTCCGACAACGCACGCCAGGTCATCCTGGCGGAGCGCGACTTGGGCAGCAGCATCTCGTATAGTGCCACGGGGACGTGGGTGGTGTACTTCCTGCCGGGCACCTGGGAAGATGTCGTCCAGGATTGGGGCCTCATCAGCGCTTCCCTCTATCGTTCGGCTGCGGCTGGTGACATGGAAGGTTCCGTCATGACGGCCTCGTGTCCGTCGGTGCCGGTGCCGTACGCGTCAGGCGGTGGTGTGGCGGTTGCCGCGCTCGACTTCGGGAAATGGATGTAGGTGAGCGATGATGCGGAAGGTACACGCTATGCAGATCGCTGAAGACACGAGCACGCTTCGCAATGCCGCTGGAAGATGTGCCGCTGTGGCAGTGCTGACCTTTGCGCTGGCGGTGGGCAGCATGGGTGCATTCCCTGCTCCGGCGCTGGCAGAGACCGAAGGGACGCTATCCACCTTCGTGGATGAGAAGGCGGCGCCGGAGGTCATCACGGTGGATTCGGTGCAGTTCACGAAGACCAGCAAGAACACGGTGCTGGTCAGCCTGACGCAGGCCACGAAGGACTCCGCTGTGTCTGTGGAACTGGGCGCGCTGGACAAGAACGGTCAGCAGCTGGATGGCTGCACGTTCGCTTTCACGGACGCAGCGAAGGCGCTTCCCACCTGCCATGACATCAAGCGCGGCCTGAACTGGGATCTGGTGGTGTCGAACGGCATCCGTCCCATCTCTGCGGATGCGGACGTCTTCGATCTGGGCACATTGACGGTGCCGGAGGGCACGGCGAAAGCGGCCGTGCATGCGATGGTGAGCATCGAAGGTACTGCTGGCGAGCGAATCCCCGCTACGACGGCAGACAACCTGGGCGAGCTGGTCATGGATGCAGCGCTGGTTCCGTCAGACCCGGACGATCCCGGAAGCACGGATGACCCCACGAATACAGATAAGCCTGGGAACACCGACGAACCGGGCAATACGGACAAGCCCGGCAACACTACGGATCCGGGGAATATCAGCGATCCAGGCAATGTTCAGGATCCGGGAGGCTCCGGTGGCGGCACGACGGATGATGGCAATGGTTCGCAAGGTTCCTCCAACAATGGAACGAAGAACAACTACGTGGTGAAGAGCAACACCAAGAAGCTGCCGCAGACCGGTGACGGTCAGGTGATAGATGCCAGTGCCATGCTGTTCATCGCCGGTGGTGCTGCCCTTGCGGCAGTGGCAGTCCTCTTCTTCCGCAAGCGCCGCCAACAATAAGAGCTTCGTGGGTGCCGCCAACTGGCGGCACATCTTCACAACAATAGACCTGTGCTTGCACAGGTCTATCACACACATCTCTTCTGCCTTCATGGGGTGATGGAGGCGCTCGGGTTTGGCTTCGCCCTGCGAAATCCATGATGGTGTATATCATGGATTTCTTGGGCTGCAGAATCACCCTCGACCCCCATCACCCCATTCGGCTCTGTAACAAACATGGATAGGCCACAGATCCTGCGGCAACCCATTTCATGGCTGCGCACAGGATCTGCGGACGCCTGGCAGGAACCTGCATCTCCTCCACAAGTGTGTCGGTGCTGCTTCGCAGCACCTCTTTTCATGGGACGGCCGTTTGCGCGTCATCTACGAAGGCAGAGCATCAACCCTCGTGGGTGCCGCCAACTGGCGGCACGGATAAAAGCGCGGCGATAGCCGCGCCACTGTTCCAACAGATCAGGTAACCCTTTGCGCCGCATCATTTTCCAGGCAGCAACAGGATGAGTGTTATAGGTTGGTGCAAGCGTATCAAGGGGACGGAGGAGTGAGACGCCCCACGGACATCTCACTCCTCCGTCCCCTTGATACGCGGCCTGTTGGCCGCACCCACGAAGGCTCGTATCTTACTTTCCGTAGATGCGCATGCGATCTTCATGCGCATCCTTCAAACTGAAGGCAAAAGAGGCATTGCGAAGCAATGCCGACACACTTGAACAGACGAAGCCTCTTCTGATTGGCACCAACATTTAACCTTCGCGCGTTCCTGATTGCCGTACAATCGGATTCGACATGTCAACAGGCAAGAGGAGGCGTCATGGACATCTTTGCCGATCAGGTCCTGCTGTCGCGGATCCAGTTCGCCCTCACTGCCAGCTACCACTTCATCTTCGTGCCGATCACGATAGGCATTGGCCTGATCATGGCCATTTTCGTCACCAAAGCCTATCGCTCCCGTGATCCGGAAGATGACGCGCTAGCTCGCATGTGGGTGCGGATCTACACCGCAACCTTCGCGATAGGCGTGGCCACAGGCATCACCATGGAGTTCTCGTTCGGTACCAACTGGGCGAACTACTCCCGATTCGTGGGCGACATCTTCGGCGCGCCACTGGCGGCCGAAGCGCTGTTCGCGTTCTTCCTGGAATCCATCTTCTTGGGGTTCATCATCTTCGGGCGCAACAAGATCAAGCCGGGTCTGTATGTGGCCAGCGCTTGGCTCACCTTCGCAGGGTCAGCGCTGTCAGCGCTCTGGATCTTGATCGCGAATTCGTGGATGCAGACACCGGCCGGTGCTGTGCTGGCCCCCAATGGCAACGAAGCTTGGATCACTGACTTCTTCGCTGCCGCCTTCAATCCGTCAACGCTGCCGCGCTATGCGCATACGGTGCTGGCGCTGCTGGTCATGGGCGCGTTCGTGACCATCGCTGTGGCGGCGTGGTATATGCACAAGGGGCGCGACAGCCGTGCGGCCCACACCATGCTGCGCGTCGGCGGCGTGGTGGGCATCGTGTCTGTCGTGTTGCTCTTGGGCGCGGCGCATTCCTCTGCGGTGGAGGTCTGGGAAGAGCAGCCCACCAAGCTGGCCATGATGGAAGGCCAGTATGAGACGGAGGCGCCGGAGCTGTCCCTGTTCGGGTATGTGGATGAGGAAACCGAAGAGGCGCACACGCTGGGCATTCCGGGCGGCACCAGCTTCCTGGCAACGGGCACGTTCGACACCGAATATCCTGGTCTGAATGAACTGGCGAACACATCGCAGTTCGAGGGTCTTGAGGTGGACCAGCTCCCCGTGAACTTCGTGTATCAGGTCTATCACATCATGGTGGCCATGTTCGGGCTCATCGTGATCTGCCTCTTGCTGGCACTGATCTTCGGCCGCGTGCGCGCAAAGCACAGCGTCGCGAACATGAAGTGGCTGCAGTGGCTGCTGATCATCTCTCCCATCTTCCCGTTCCTGGCCATCCAGACCGGTTGGCTCACGGCCGAAGTGGGACGCCAGCCGTATGTGGTCTATCCGTCCACGACCGGTCCAGAAGGCGTGTACCTGCACACGGATGTGGGAACCAGCGTCTCGGTCCAACCGTTCGAGATCGTCGTCACGCTCATCCTGTTCTTCGTCGTCTACCTCATGCTGTTCATCGGCTGGTGGCGCGTTGTGGCGCGCTTCGTGAAGGCCGGTCCGGTGCATGATGCGCCTGCGCAAGCCGCAGAAGAGAGCGAAGCGGTGGCCGAGATCAGCTTCAAGGATGTTGAGGCTGACGGTGCGGTTGCGGAGGCGGTCGCTGTGGAAGCGGCCACCACGGAAGGAGGTGGCACGAAATGAGCGCTTTGGCAGTCCTTTGGTTCTTTCTGATATTCCTCCTCATTGCGGGATACTTCGTGCTCGATGGGTTCGACTTAGGCGTGGGCATCCTGTATCCGTTCCTCTGCAAGGACGAACGCGACCAGCAGATCTGCCGACGTTCCATCGGCCCGGTATGGGACGGCAACGAGGTATGGTTGCTGACGGCTGGCGGCGCGTTGTTCGCCGCATTCCCCGATGCATACGCCACTACGTTCTCAGGCTTCTACCTTGCCATCATGCTGGTCCTGTTCGCGCTCATCGTGCGTGCGGTCAGCTTCGAGTTCTATGAGGGAGATGCGAAGTGGCGCCCGGTGTGGAATGTCACGTTCTTCCTTGGTTCGCTGTTGCCGGCTATCCTGTTCGGCGTGGCCATTGGCAACGTCATCGCGGGCATTCCCATGGATGCAGACGGCAACTATTCCGGCATCCCGCTGTTGGGGTTGATCACGCCGTTCACGCTGCTCACGGGTCTGTTGGGCCTGGTGATGATCATCTCCGCAGGCGCGTGCTGGCTGGCGCTCAAGGCACCTTTGGGCTCTGATCTGCAGCAAAAGGCTGCGAAGCTGCGCCTTCCCAGCCAGCTGATCTCGTTCGTGCTGTTCGCGGCTCTCACCATCATCCTCTTCGCCACCATGGGCGGCACCTCTGAGATGGTGCCGGAGCTTGAGATCCCGCGGTTCCTCTGCGCGCTCCTGTTCGTGGTGGCTCTGGCTGGCGCTATGATCCTGGATTACAACGGGCGCAAGACCGGCGAAGGCAAGAGCTGCCTGTGGGTGTTCTTGGGACAGAGCGTGGCTGCCGTGGCGCTCGTGTTCTTGCTGGCGTGCAGCATGTTCCCCGTTCTGGTGATGGCATCGCCGGACAGCGTTGGGCTACCGCTCACGCTCATGAACGCGGGCGCAACGGATGCGTCGCTGGGATACATGACGGTCATCCTCTGCATCGGCTTGCCGTTCGTGCTGCTGTACCATGTGTTGATCTATCGCACATTCCGCGGACGCGTCGAGCTTCCTGCCGAATAGATCCTGAAAGCGCCCTTTCGAGGGCGCTTTCACTTCGTACCGCAGAACTCCGTAGGCCGATCTTCGGTTCCACCCTTCTACGGGAGCCTGCACAAAGGGCAGCACTAAAGTGCTGCACTACGATCCTCTGAACCTGAAGGGTCTTCGTCGTACTACGGGAGCCTGCACAAAGGGCAGCACTAAAGTGCTGCACTACGATCCTCTGAACCTGAAAGCCTTCGTAGTGCAGAACTTCAGTTCTGCCCCTGGTTTTGAAAATATATCGCTTGGTGTCAGCAGGTCTAGTACAATATGGTAGCGATTCTATCATCAGGCGGATGGGCGCGTGCTCGTTCGTCTTTGGTCCATACAGCGAAAAGGGTCTCAGATGCCGGAGAATATGAGATACGACAACAACGGTCAGCCGATGGGCTACGGGGAACCGGTCGACCCGTCCATGTATGCGCAAGATCCCGCCTGGGTGCAGTACCAACAGCAGGCTTACCAGGGCGGTATGCCTTCTCCGCAGGAGATATACTCTCAACAGCAGTACATGGACCCCAATCAAGCACAAGGCTATATGGATCCCAACCAGATGTACATGGACCCCAACCAGAGCATGTACGGTGCGCAACCTATGCAGCAGGATGCATATGGGCAGTATGCGCCGCAGGGTGGCTATATGGATCCGGATATGGCCATGGGCGGCATGCCCGGCGGCTATCCTGAGATGGATCCCACCATGGCTGCTCAGCAGCCCTACATGGAGCCAGATGCGCAATACATGCAGGGAATGCCTGGATACGGGCAGCAGCCCATGCCGGATCCCATGCAGCAGGGGTATCCGCAAGCGCAGCCGTACGGTCAGATGCCGCAACAGGTTCCTGGTGCGCAACCCATGCCAGGTGCGCCGCAAGCCATGCCTTCAGGGCAAGCTATGCCGCAGCAGTCCATGCAGCCTGAACCGGAACCCGTCATGGACAAGAAGGCTGCGAAGCGGGCGGCGAAGGAGCAGAGCCGCGCTGCTAAGAAGGCTCAGGCAGCGTCTCAACCGCATATGGGGCCTGAGCCGGCATCGGGCAAGGCGGTCGCGTGCATGGTCCTGGGTATCCTGACCGTGATCTTCGCGCTCATCCCACCAGTGGGCATCATCTTGGGCATCGTGGTTCGCAAGATGAGCGGCTCCTACATGGCACAGGGTGGCCGTTCTCCCAAGGCAGAGACGGGACGCATCTTCGCTACGGTGGGCCTGATCTTCTCTCTCATCCTCTTGGTCATCCTGATCATCATGGGCATCATCATCTACGCGGGTTTGTATGGCGAAAGCCTGGCGCGCACCTGGTCGGTGTTCTACAACAACAGCCCGTTCGGCAACATCGTGAGGATCCCCATTCCGAATCCTCTGGGCTCGTAGACCTGCAACGCCATGGAATCAGATCCTTCCAAAGAGAAGCCGAAGCAAGGCTTCTTCGAACGCCTCACGGGTGGCAAGCGAGAGGTTGCCTCTGAAGAGGAGCTTCGGGATATCGTAGACGCGGCAGCCGACCTGGCTGACGAAGAGAAGCAGATGATCCACGACATCATCGATCTGGGCGATGCTACTGCGGATGACATCTGCACGCCACGCGTTGATGTGATGCTCGCTGAAGCTTCCGAGACCGGACGTCAAGCGCTCGAGCGGATGCGTGGGACTGGGTATTCGCGTCTTCCCATTTGCCGCGACGACATCGACGATATCATCGGCATCGTCCACTACAAAGACCTGATCGGTCCCTTGATGGATGGCTCCATCGACGAGCCGGTGTCGGATTTCATGTATGAGCCCATGTTCGTGCCAGAGACGAAGGATGTCATCCCGCTGTTGGGCGAGATGCAGGCGGCGCATCAGCAGATGGCTATCGTGGTGGATGAGTACGGTGGGACCGAAGGCGTGGTCACCATCGAAGATATCCTGGAGGAGATCGTGGGCGAGATTGCCGACGAATCTGATCTGGGTGGAGACCTGGTCACGGTATGCGGGCCGGGCGTGTGGCGCGCAGATGGGCGCTTGCCTGTGGAGGATGCGCAAGAGCTGGGCTGGCCGGTACAGGAATCCGATGATTATGACACGCTGGCTGGATGGCTCATGAACCGCATGGAGTCCTATCCCGAAGTGGGTGATGAGTTGGTGGAGGAAGGGTACGCTTTCACTATCGAAAAGATGCGGCGCTCCCGTATCTCAACCGTGAAGGTGGCCGTTACCGCATAGCGCTCTCACGGTTTTTGGATCGTCCCTTGCACGATGCCGGGTGCTCGGGTATCATTTCAGAGCTTCTTATGTGCGGGCGTGGCGGAATTGGCAGACGCGCATGGTTCAGGTCCATGTGAGCTTCGGCTCATGAAGGTTCAAGTCCTTTCGCCCGCACCATCCCTATTGACACTGCGAAGGTGCGGATGCACCTGGTCTTGGCGTTCCAAGCGCTTCATCCTCGCGTACGAAGTACGCTCAGGCGCGCTTTCACGCCAATCTCAGGCACCCCGCACCTTCTCGTTAGCGTTGCCAACATATGGGAAGTCTGTATCAGGGGGACGGAGGAGTGAGATGCGCGTTGCGCGTCTCACTCCTCCGTCCCCCTGATACAGACTTCCTCCGTCCAGGTCTCGTGGGTGCCGGCAACTGCCGGCACGAATAAATACAATGTCCTTCGCATGGATATGCGAAGGGCATAACAAACTTCATCTTCATAGATGGGCATGCATTATTAAGGCAACAGGGGGAGAATCTGGATTCAACCTGTGCTAGCATATCGGCAAAATCGCCTTCATACACGGAATAAACGCACCTGAAAGGCAATGCAGCACATGCTTGAGCGCGAGCTCATACTCGACAGATATCGGATCATCGGCAAGGCAGGCGCTGGCGGATACGCCACGGTGCAGCATGCCTACGACACCCATCTCAAGCGTGACGTTGCTATCAAATGCATTCGCATCACGCGGGCGGATGTGGATGCGGCCAAGCGTACGGCAGCCATCTTGAAGCAGATAGACCCGCTGGCAGGCACCGCCGCATCGGCTATCCCTGTGGGCAGTTCGCGCGTGATCCCGGCAGGCGGCTCCACCGCCGCGCGCATTCGCAGGGAATCGGTGCGCAGCGTCTACGGCAAGGCGCACCGCAGAACAGGCGTGGCATTCAACGGCTTGGAGGGCACGCATGCCAGTGCGTTGCCCAGCGAACCGAGCTTTCTCAACAAGCGCGAAGAGCGCCTGGCGAAGGGTCGCGGTGGACGCGCAACCACATCAGCGCGTCCCTCCTTCGATGCGCGCGCCGCTCTCGCGGCTCAACGGGCAGACGATGAGGGCGCAACGCAGCCCACCGAAGAGCCGGAGCGCATCAGCGCGCCCCGCGACATTCCGGCGCTCGTGGATATGCTTCCTGGTGCCATCAAGGGCGCAGGTGAGACGAAGATCAATGGCGTGGATTCCAATGCGCTCAGCATCAGCTTGGATCTGGCAGAGTTCTTGGACGCATCCGAAGATGAGGATGACGCAACGGCTCGTCAGGTGCTGGCGGGTTTGGGCGGCATCCCTGACCTGCGCAGCGAGGGTGCCGGCGTCTCTCAGGATAGACCTTCGTTCTTGGATGCGATGGATGCGGATGAGGCGGCCCGGTGGCGGGGGAGCGGCTCTTCGAATGCTGACTACCGACGCAACCTTGCGCTGGGTGGCGTGGCTGATGCCGCGTATGATGTTGCCGCCCAGCGTCCGAGCGTAGCTGCCGTACAGCAATGGCAGCAACGCGCTGAGGCGGTGCAGCGCCATGAGCAGGCAACGCGCATGCGGAACGTTGTGCGCGCGGGCGATATGCCGGATGCGCGCAGCGAAGCGCTCACGCCCGAAGAGCTTTCGCAATTGGGCACGGTGCCGGGCTTGGAAGAGGCGCGTACGGCAGCGCATCTGAATGATGCGAACATCGTCACGGTCTACGATTGCGTCGTCGAAGGCGACATGGCCTACGTGATCATGGAATACGTGGAGGGCAAGACGCTTGCGCGGCTCATCCGCGAACTGGGCGATGAGATGACGCTGGACATGGTCAGTGCCGTGTTCAGCAGCGTTTCGCATGCGCTTGAAGTGGCGCATCGAGCGAATGTGCTGCACTTGGATATCAAGCCCGAGAACGTGATCGTGAACAAAGAGGGCGTAGTCAAGGTGACCGATTTCGGTCTGTCTACGTTGATGGATGGCAGCGGCCAGGGCAAGACCGGCGGTGGCACCATCGGGTACATGCCGCTTGAGCAGATGCGTCGACAGCCGCTTGATGTGCGGACTGACGAATGGGCGTTGGCGTCGCTCACCTACGAGATGCTGACCGGGTCGAATCCGTTCCGTGCGAAGACGCTCCCGGAGGCCGAAACAGCCATTGAGGAAGCGGAGATCATCCTGCCGTCCCGCTGTTGGGACGGGATGGATGAAGACGTGGACGACGTCATGTTCACAGCGTTAGCACCTGATGCCGATGGGCGCTATGAGACGGTCACAGCGTTCGCGCAGGAGTTGATGCCCGTGCTGGCGAATGTGAAAGAGGGTGGCAAGCAGCTGGGTCGGGCTGTGGCGGTGTCGCCCATCGTGGAAGAGGCATCCACGCCGGATGCCCCGCCGGCAAAAGGCGGATTCCTAGGCGGTCTCTTCGGCAAGGGCGCCAAAGATGCCAAAGGGTCACACCACATGGCATCTTCTGATCCCGGTCATACACCTGCGCCGCAACCGTATGAGGATGACGCAGAATCAGATGTGGCACCGCGTTCCAGTCATGCTCCGGCGCGCGCCAGCCGCGCACAGGAGCGCGCACAGAAGGTGCGCCAGCCGCGCGTTCCGCTGATCGATCGGCTGGGTCAGGATGGCGCCGGCGTGGTGATGCGCATCTTCGCTTGTGCGTCAGCCATCATGATCGCTGTGGTGGCGCTCATGAACTTCCGTGTGGTGTTCGGCAGCCCCGGCGGCATGCCGGACATGACCTTCGGGCTGTTCTCCACGTTGCCCGTAGCGGCGTGGGTGGCGCTCATCCTCTTTGCGGTGGTCGGCTTTCTGAAGCCGAAGATCGGCTTCGTCGTGGTCTATGTGGCCTTCGCCGCGGCGCTCTTCGTGAGCCAAGCGTACACAGCAGCGCTGCTCTTGGTGGTGGGCATGGGCGCTTGGTGGTGGTTCTTCGGGCGTAGCAGCGACGCGGCCTGCACATTGGTGATGATGCAGCCCTTGCTGGGTTCGGTGGGGTTCGCGGCCATCGTGCCTGTGGTGGCCGGAGCGGTGTTGGACGTGAAGGAAGCGCTGGCAGCGGCAGCGGCAACGGCGGTGAGCGCCATGGTGTTCGCAGCGCTGGGGTCTGACAGCCTGGCGAACTGGGAGGTGCTTGCGAACTTCATCGTGGCGGTGAATCCCGTGATCGCGGGTGCGGCCATCACGAACGGGCTGGTGGAAACGCTCTCGCAAGCGGTCACGTGGTCGGTGGCAGCGTCGTGGGTCCTGGGCGCGGGTGCGTTCTCATTGTTCTGCGTGAAGGGTTCGAAGGCGTTCGACATCATCGGATCCGTCGTGTGCGGCGCGCTCCTCATCGGGGGGATGCTGGTGCTGCCATATGTCTTGGGGATGACGAATGTGATGGCGCCGCTTTCGGTGGCAGGGACCGTCGTGCCGGTCATCTTGGGCACCGGGCTTGCTGTGGCGAACGTGACGGACCGCGTGCGCATGGCCGAAGGCGAGTGGTAGCGCACCGCGCATGTGCGCCTTCATGGAGTGATGGGGGTGCTCGGGTTTGGCATCGGACTGCGAAAACCGTGGTGGTATATACCACGGTTTTCTTGTCCTGCTGAATCACCCTCGACCCCCATCACTCCATTCGGCTTCATGTCGCGGCTTGTGGCCTTTGAGTGTGTCGGTCCGCCCAAGAGCGGACCTCTTTTGATGACGCCCTTACGAACGCTCCGCGTTCGAACGGGCTAAATTGGAGGGCTTTCAGCCCTCCAATTTGTTGTAGTGCAGATCTTCAGATCTGCCTTGTGGGTGCCGGCGGCATCTCCCACAGATGCTCTTAGGTTGACGTGGGTGCTGGCAACTGCCAGCACATGTGAATACCGTGCCTTTTGCAAATTTGCAAAAGGCATAGCAAACAGAAAGATGAAGACAGTGGCGCGTCTGACGACGCGTATCAGGGGGACGGAGGAGGTGTGTGTCAGGGGGACGGAGGAGTGAGACATC